>NZ_JBFAGV010000027.1:0-86421 GCF_040653855.1 Streptomyces sp. NPDC050856
GGGACCGGCAGGCCGGTCCCGCGCCCCTCGCTTCCCTGCGGCCCGCGACGACCGGACCGGTGACGTTCGGCCGGGACGTCGCGGCTGGGGCGGCTCCGGGCCGGAACGCCCGGGGACGTCCAGCCCCGGACGCCCGGACCGGGACTCCAGCCCGGGACGTCCAGCCCCGGACGCCCGGCCGGGGCGCGGGCCGGGAGGTGGGTCAGAACGTCAGGCGGAAGGCGCTGATGTGGCCGGTGTCCTGCGCCGCCACGTCCTGGACGCGCAGCTTCCACGCCCCGTTCGCCACCTCGCTCGACGCGTCGACCGTGTAGGTGGTCACCACGTTGTCGGCCGAGTCGGACGAGCTGGAGTTCTTCAGGCGGTAGGCCGTGCCGTCCGGCGCGACCAGGTCGACGACCAGGTCACCGCGCCAGGTGTGGACGATGTCCACGCCGACCCGCAGCGCGGCCGGCGCGTTGCCGGTGCGGCCGGAGACGGTGACCGTGGAGGTGGCGGCCACCCCGTTGTCGGGGATGGCGACATCGGCGGTGTTCTCGTACACGTCGCCGTCCGGCGGCACCGTCGTACCGGCGGACAGCGTCCAGACCGCGTGCGCGATGGCGTCGCTGTTCCGGTCGAGCGCGGTGTCGTTGAGGTTGGACATGGTGTCGCAGGAGGAGTGGTAGCAGCGGTCGAAGGCCTGGCCCGCCGTACCGCCCCACTTCTGCGCCTGGGCGCTGGTCTTGGTCCGGCCCGCGCCGGTGAACAGACCGCCCACCGGAATGCCCGCGTTCTTGAACGAGGCGTGGTCCGACCGGCCGTCGCCCTCGGTCTCGATCTCGGTGGGGACGCCGAGACCCGCGAAGTAGTCCTTGAAGGTCTTCTCGATGGCCGGGTCGTCGTCGTACACGAAGTAGCCCGGGTTCGGCGAGCCGATCATGTCGAAGTTGAGGTACCCGGTGATCTTGGCGCGCTCGGTCGTCGGCAGGCCGCTGACGTAGGTGCGGGAACCGACCAGGCCCACCTCCTCCGCACCCCACCAGCCGAACCGCAGGTGCTTCGCGGGCTTGAGCTGCGCGCGGGAGACGGCGAGCGCGGTCTCCAGGACGGCGGCGGAACCGGTGCCGTTGTCGTTGATGCCCGGCCCCGAGGAGACCGAGTCCAGGTGGGCGCCGGCCATCAGGACCTGGTTGGCGTCGCCGCCGGGCCAGTCGGCGATCAGGTTGTAGCCGGTGGCGCCGCTGGTGGTGAACTGCTGGACGCTGGTGGTGAATCCGGCCGCGTCCAGCTTGGCCTTCAGGTAGTCGATGGACGCCTTGTAGCCGGGCCGGCCGTGGGCGCGGTTGCCGCCGTTGGCGGTGGCGATGGACTGGAACTGGGTGAGGTGCGCCTTGACGTTGGCCAGGGCGATGTCCGGGGCGGCGGCAGTGGCGGACGGGGCAGCGGGGACTGCCGGTGCGGCGGTGGCGCCGGGGGCCGCGGCGGTGAGCAGACCGGCCAGCGCGAGGGCGGTGGCCGCGGCGGTGCGTCTGGGTATGTCGGAGAGGTTCATGTGGGGGCTCCGGGCTTCCGTACGGGGACAGGACGGAACGTGCGAGACGCCCCGGCCGGGGACCGGCACGGGGCGTGGAGCTGGTGGTGCTCTGTGCGTGCTGAATGTTCAGTGAGAGCTTGACTGAGCGTCAAGGGCGTAATCCGGTCAGGGGCGTTCGGATATCGGTCACGTCGCAGGGCGCGGCGGTCGCGGACGGCCGATCTCGCGCCACCGTCCGGCACGGCGGTCCGGAACGGCCGGTTCGGAATGGCCGGTTCGCTGGCATGCCGCGCCCATGGTGGCGCCCGCTCACGGTCCGGCCGGCGCGACGGGGGACGGGCCCGTCATGAGGGGCCGGCAACCGCTGGTGGTCCTCTTGCTGGAGGCGTCCCACGGCTTCTCCATGCAGGTGCTCGTGACCTTCCCGTTCCGTGTGCTCTGCCCGGTCACCACGGCGATCCGCGCGCTGAACCGGTGGCAGCGGCTGACGGCCGACAGCCCGTACGAGAGCGCCGGGCACGGGGCCGCCGCGCACGGGAGCGGGTCCGGGCGCGGGTCCGGGCGCGGGAGGGGGTCCGGGCGCGGGCCGGGCGGCTTCCGCCGGGAGGACGGCGAGCGCTCACAGCCGGCCGCGCGCCGCTGCCCTATTGCACGCAGAACTCGTTGCCCTCCGGGTCCGCCATGACGGTCCACTCGCCCCCGGGCTCCCGCACCTGGCGCAGTACGGTCGCGCCGAGCGCCTCCAGGCGGGTGACCTCCGCCTCCCGTCGGCCCGGGGCGGAGTGCACGTCGAGGTGGACGCGGTTCTTGCCGCTCTTGGTCTCGGGCACCCGCTGGAAGAGCAGCCGCCTGCCCAGCCCGGCGCCCGTCTCCTCCTGGTACGGGTCGTCCGGATGCCGGACAGCGGCCAGATCCCGCCACGCGCGGCGGCCGTGCGCGTGGGTGGTCGCGGAGGCCGGCGCGTGGCCCAGCTCGACGAGGCGCTCGATGAACGCGCTGTGGTCCTCGACCAGGTAGCCCAGCGCCTCCGCCCAGAAGCCGGCCTGGGCGTGCGGGTCGGCAGAGTCGATCACCAGTTTCCAGTGCAGCGTCGCCATACGCCCACTATGGGCCGCCACCCCGGAGCTGGGGGGTCAGACCCGCGGGGCCTCGGGGCGGGCCGGGTCCGGGGTGTCCGCCGAGGGCTCCGTCACGGTGCCGGCCGGGATCCGTGCCGCCGGGCCCCCGGCTCCAGGAAGCCCGGCCTCCCGCGCTCCGGCCGCCCGGCTCCCGGCCGCCGGGGCTCCGGCCCCCTGAGCGGGCGTCCCCTGCGTCCCGCGGGTCCCCCGCGTCCCACGCGTCCGCGCCTCGGCAGGGGTCTGCGCCGCCAGCCGGAGGGCCCGCTGCCGCGTCCGGCGCGCCGTGCGCAGCGCGTCCCAGGTGAGGATGGTCAGAGCCAGCCAGACCAGTGAGAAGCCCGCCCACCGCTCCGGTGGCATCGCCTCGTGGAAGTAGGCGACGCCCAGCAGGAACTGGAACACCGGCGCCAGGTACTGCAGCAGGCCCAGTGTCGACAGCGGTACGCGTATGGCCGCCGCGCCGAAGCAGACCAGCGGCACGGCCGTGACGACACCCGTCGCCGCGAGGAGCGCCGCGTGGCCGGCGCCCGGGTCGGCGAAGGTGGCCGAGCCCCGTGAACCCAGCCACAGCAGGTACGCCAGCGCGGGCAGGAACTGCACGGCGGTCTCCGCCGCCAGCGACTCCAGGCCCCCGATGTTGACCTTCTTCTTCACCAGGCCGTACGCCGCGAACGAGAAGGCCAGCGTCAACGAGATCCAGGGCGGACGGCCGTAACCGACCGCCAGCACCACCACCGCCGCCAGTCCGGTGCCCACGGCCACCCACTGCCCGGGACGCAGCCGCTCCTTCAGCAGCAGGACGCCCATGGCGATGGTGACGAGCGGGTTGATGAAGTAGCCCAGGGACGCCTCGACCACCTGGCCCGAGTTCACCGACCAGATGTAGAGGCCCCAGTTGACCGTGATCACGGCCGCGGCGACGGTGATCAGGCCCAGCTTGCGCGGCTGCCGCAGCAGCTCGCCCAGCCAGCCCCAGCGGCGCAGCGCCAGCAGCGCGAGCCCGACCACGACCAGGGACCAGACCATCCGGTGGGCCAGGATCTCCATGGCGCCGGACGGTTTCAGCAGGGGCCAGAAGAGGGGCACCAGCCCCCACATTCCGTAGGCCCCGATGCCGTAGAGGAGTCCCGCCCGCTGGTCGCCGCCACTCTTCGCCGCCACCGGCCACCGCCTTTCCGCCCCGTGCCGCGCTGTCCTGTCGAAGAAGGTAGCGGGGCACCGGGCGGACTGTCATGTCCGTACCGCGATACGGTCATGACCGGGGGTGTCAGCGCCGCTGGAGGGCCTGGGCCACGGTCACGGCGAGCGGCGTCGTAGGCCGGCCGATCAGGCGTGCCAGCTCGCCGCTGGTCCGCGCGAGCAGGCCCCGCCCGACGGCCGCGTCCACGTCCACGAGGATCGCCGCGAAGGGCTCCGGCACGCCCGCTCCGGTGAGGACGGACAGGTGCGTCTCGGCGGGCACGTCGCGGTACGTGATGTCCTTGCCGGACTGCTCGGCGACCACGGCCGCGTACTCGGCGAAGGACCACGCGGTGTCCCCGCTCAGCTCGTAGGCCTTGCCGAGGTGGCCGTCCTGGGTCAGAACGGCGGCGGCCGCGGCGGCGTAGTCGGCGCGGGCGGCGGAGGCGACCCGGCCCTCGCCGGCGCTGGCGACGACGGCCCCGTGCTGGAGGACGGGGGCGAGCTGCTCGGTGTAGTTCTCGGTGTACCAGCCGTTGCGCAGGAGGGTGTACGGCAGGCCGGAGCCGAGGATCAGCCGTTCGGTCTCCTTGTGCTCGGCGGCCAGCTCGAAGTCCGCGTCGGGGCCGCCGAGGACGCTCGTGTAGGCGAGCTGTGCGACGCCGGCCGCCCGGGCCGCGTCGATCACCGCGGCGTGCTGGGCCACGCGCCGTCCTATCTCGTTGCCGGAGATCAGCAGGACGCGGTCGCCGGAGCGGAAGGTGTCGTCGAGCGTCTCGGGGCGGTCGTAGTCGGCGATGCGCAGCTCGACACCGCGCGCCGCGACGTCCGCGGCCTTCTCCTTGTCACGTACGACGGCCGCGACGGTGTCCGCCGGGACGCCGGCCGCCAGCAGGGCGTCGATGACGAGGCGGCCGAGGTGGCCGGTGGCTCCGGTGACAACGATGCTCATGGGGGTGCTCCGATTCGGTGGGCTGGCGCGTGGGCCGGGTGGGCCTCTCGCCCTATGCCACTCACCGTACGGCGGGCGCTAACTTTTGGAAAGTGCCCACTTTGAAGTAAGTTACTGTCATGCGAGTAAGCCGGAGTGCCGATGTCAACGAGGCCATGTGCCCCTCGCGGCTGGTCCTGGAGCACGTCACCAGCCGCTGGGGCGTCCTGATCCTCGCCGCCCTGCTGGAGCGTTCGTACCGGTTCAGCGAGCTGCGCCGCACCATCGGCGGTGTCAGCGAGAAGATGCTGGCCCAGACCCTTCAGACGCTGGAGCGCGACGGCTTCGTCCACCGGGACGCCACACCGGTGATACCGCCGCGCGTGGACTACTCCCTCACCCCCCTGGGCAGGGAAGCCGCCGAACAGGTCTGGGCCCTGGCCCGCTGGACGGAACGGCGCGTGGACGACGTCATCAAGGCGCGCGAGGAGTACGACGGCATGAGGGAGACCCCGCCGGGAGGGGCGGGCCGGTCGGGCCCGTCATGAGGAGCCGGGCGCGCCGGTCGTAGGAGCCACGCGAAAGGGGCGCCCTCCTGGGAGGACGCCCCGGTCACGGGCCTCTGCGCGGACCGCTCGGGCGGCCTGCTGCCGGGCGGGTCAGCCGACGACCGTCCACGTGTCGTTGCCCGCCAGCAGCGCGGCGAGGTCGCCCTTGCCGTTCTGCTCGACGGCCAGGTCCAGCTGATCGGCCATCTGGGTGTCGTACACCGCCCGGTCGACGCTGCGGAACACGCCGATCGGGGTGTGGTGCAGCGTGTCGGGGTCAGCCAGCCGGGACAGCGCGAACGCGGTCGTGGGGCTGGCCGCGCGTGCGTCGTGGACCAGGACGTCCGCCTCGTTCTCCGGCGTCACCGCGACCACCTTGAGGTCACCGGTGGCCGGGTCCCGCACCACGCCCTTGGCGCCGTCGGCGCCGAAGCGAACGGGCCGGCCGTGCTCCAGGCGGATCACCGCCTCCTCCGCCTGCTGCTTGTCCTTCAGCACCTCGAAGGCACCGTCGTTGAAGATGTTGCAGTTCTGGTAGATCTCCACCAGCGCGGTGCCGGGGTGCTCGGCCGCCTGCCGCAGGACCTCGGTGAGGTGCTTGCGGTCGGAGTCGACCGTGCGCGCCACGAAGGACGCCTCCGCGCCGATGGCCAGCGAGACCGGGTTGAAGGGCGCGTCCAGCGAGCCCATCGGCGTCGACTTGGTGATCTTGCCGACCTCGGAGGTGGGGCTGTACTGGCCCTTGGTCAGACCGTAGATCCGGTTGTTGAACAGCAGGATCTTGAGGTTGACGTTGCGGCGCAGGGCGTGGATGAGGTGGTTGCCGCCGATGGACAGGGCGTCGCCGTCACCGGTGACGACCCAGACGGACAGGTCGGGGCGCGAGGAGGCGAGCCCGGTGGCGATGGCCGGGGCGCGGCCGTGGATCGAGTGCATCCCGTAGGTGTTCATGTAGTACGGGAAACGGGAGGAGCAGCCGATGCCGGAGACGAAGACGATGTTCTCCTTGGCCAGGCCCAGCTCCGGCATGAAGCCCTGGACGGCGGCGAGGATCGCGTAGTCGCCGCAGCCGGGACACCAGCGGACTTCCTGGTCGGACTTGAAGTCCTTCATCGACTGCTTCGCCTCGGCCTTGGGCACCAGCTTCAGCGCCTCAGTCATGGATGGCCTCCTTGAGAGCCGTGGCCAGCTGCTCGGCCTTGAACGGCATGCCGTTGACCTGGTTGTAGCTGTGCGCGTCGACCAGATACCTCGCCCGGATCAGGGTGGCGAGCTGGCCGAGGTTCATCTCGGGAATGACGACCTTGTCATAACGCCCCAGTACCTCGCCGAGATTCCTCGGGAAGGGATTGAGGTGGCGCAGGTGCGCCTGCGCGATCGGCTCGCCCGCCGCCCGCAGGCGGCGTACGGCGGCGGTGATCGGCCCGTAGGTCGATCCCCAGCCGAGCACCAGGGTGCGCGCGCCGGCCGGGTCGTCGACCTCCACATCGGGGACCTCGATACCGTCCACCTTGGCCTGGCGGGTGCGGACCATGAAGTCGTGGTTGCCCGGGTCGTAGGAGATGTTGCCCGTGCCGTCCTGCTTCTCGATGCCGCCGATCCGGTGCTCGAGACCGGGAGTGCCGGGCACCGCCCAGGGGCGGGCCAGGGTCTGCGTGTCGCGCTTGTACGGCCAGAACACCTCGGTGCCGTCGGCCATTGTGTGGTTGGGGCCGCTGGCGAACCGGACCCGCAGGTCGGGCAGCTCGTCCGGGTCCGGGATCCGCCACGGCTCGGAACCGTTGGCCAGGTAGCCGTCGGACAGCAGGAACACCGGGGTGCGGTAGGTCAGGGCGATACGGGCGGCGTCCAGTGCCGCGTCGAAGCAGTCGGCGGACGTGCGCGGCGCGACGATCGGCACGGGGGCCTCGCCGTTGCGCCCGTACATCGCCTGGAGCAGGTCGGCCTGCTCGGTCTTGGTCGGCAGACCGGTCGAGGGGCCGCCGCGCTGGATGTCGATGATCAGCAGCGGCAGCTCCAGCGAGACCGCCAGGCCGATCGTCTCCGACTTCAGCGCCACACCGGGGCCGGAGGTGGTGGTCACGGCGAGGGAGCCGCCGAAAGCCGCCCCCAGGGCGGCGCCGATGCCGGCGATCTCGTCCTCGGCCTGGAAGGTGCGCACACCGAAGTTCTTGTGCTTGGACAGCTCGTGCAGGATGTCGGAGGCCGGGGTGATCGGGTACGAGCCCAGGTACAGCGGCAGGTCCGCCAGCCGGCCCGCGGCGATGAGGCCGTAGGACAGGGCCAGGTTCCCGGAGATGTTGCGGTAGGTGCCGGCCGGGAACGCCGTGGTGGCCGGGGCGACCTCGTAGGAGACGGCGAAGTCCTCGGTCGTCTCGCCGAAGTTCCAGCCGGCCCGGAAGGCGGCCACGTTCGCCTCGGCGATCTCCGGCTTCTTCGCGAACTTGGTCCGCAGGAACCTCTCCGTGCTCTCCGTCGGCCGGTGGTACATCCAGCTCAGCAGTCCGAGCGCGAACATGTTCTTCGACCGCTCGGCCTCCTTGCGGGACAGGCCGAAATCCTTGAGCGCTTCAATGGTCAGGGTGGTCAGTGGTACGGGATGGACGCGGTAGCCGTCCAGCGTCCCGTCCTCCAGCGGTGACGTCTCATAGCCGACCTTCGCCATGGCGCGCTTGGCGAACTCGTCGGTGTTCACGATGATCTCGCCGCCGCGCGGCACATCACCGATGTTGGCCTTCAGCGCGGCCGGGTTCATCGCCACCAGCACGTTCGGCGCGTCGCCGGGGGTGAGGATGTCGTGGTCGGCGAAGTGGAGCTGGAACGACGAGACACCGGGGAGCGTGCCCGCGGGCGCCCGGATCTCGGCGGGGAAGTTGGGCAGGGTGGACAGATCGTTTCCGAACGACGCCGTCTCCGAAGTGAAACGGTCACCCGTCAGCTGCATACCGTCGCCCGAGTCACCCGCGAAACGGATGATCACGCGGTCCAGACGGCGGACTTCCTTCTCGGTACCCTGCCGCTCCGGAGCGCCACGCTGCTCCCCCACGACAGTCTCATTGGCCGCTGCGGCCTCATCGGCTCCATCGGCCTGCTCGGCTGGGCTACTGACCTGGCTGGTCACTGAACTGGACCTCCCTCGGGGCAAGGGGTCTCCCCCCGCCCTCGGCGGTGGGACGCTCTGGGGACAGCCGGCCGGCCGGCCGTCCCAAGCCCCACCCTACGTCGGTAAGGGTCGCCTTCCGTGGGTCGCTCATATACTGGACGTCCCCTTGAGACGCCCGCGCGCCCTGAAACATCATGCTTTGTCGCTCCCCGGATCCCTCCGGAACGACGCTCCCCACTGCTCCTTTGGTTCTAGGACCACGGCTCGGGAAGCGGCTCAGGAGTTCAGGTAGGTCAGCACCGCGAGCACCCGCCGATGGTCCCCGTCACTGGGCGACAGGCCCATTTTCAGGAAGATGTTGCTCACGTGCTTCTCGACCGCCCCGTCGCTCACCACGAGCTGCCGGGCGATCGCCGAGTTGGTCCGGCCCTCGGCCATCAGACCGAGGACCTCCCGCTCCCGGGGGGTCAGGACCGCCAGCACGTCCTGCTTGCGGCTGCGGCCCAGCAACTGCGCCACCACCTCGGGGTCCAGCGCGGTGCCGCCCCGCGCCACCCGCACCACCGCGTCCACGAACTCGCGTACGTCGGCGACCCGGTCCTTGAGCAGGTAACCGACCCCGCGGCTGCTGCCGGCCAGCAGCTCGGTCGCGTATCTCTCCTCGACGTACTGCGAGAGCACCAGCACCCCTATGCCGGGGTGCTCCTTGCGCAGCCGCACCGCCGCCCGCACCCCCTCGTCGGTGTGGGTCGGCGGCATCCGCACGTCCGCCACCACCACGTCCGGCAGCGCGCGCTCGTCCGCGAGCTCCTCCACCGTCCTGATCAGCGCTTCGGCGTCCCCGACACCCGCGACCACCTCGTGCCCCCGGTCGGTCAGCAGCCGGGTCAGGCCGTCCCGGAGAAGTACCGAATCCTCCGCGATGACCACCCGCACCTTGTCGTCCACGTCCCCGTAGCCCCCGCATCCATCGAACCGATGTGTGTGTTGCACCCAGCATCCCAGCATCCGGACCGACGCGGGCGGGCTGTGGACAACCGGGGTTACCTGCGCCAGGGGATGTGGGCGGTGATGGTGGTGGGGCCGCCGGTGGGGGAGCGGATGGTGAGGGTGCCGTCGACGGCGTTGAGGCGTTCGGTGAGTCCGGTGAGTCCGCTGTTGTGGGTGCCTTTGGCTCCGCCGTGGCCGTTGTCGGTGGCTTGGAGGATGAGGTGGTGGGGGGTGTGGTGGAGGTTGAGGGTGGCGTGGGTGGCGTTGGAGTGTTTGGAGATGTTCTGGAGGAGTTCGGAGGCGGTGAAGTAGGCGATGCCTTCGATGGCGGGGGCGGGTCGGGTGGGCAGGTCGACGGTGACGGTGACGGGGACGGTGCAGCGGGAGGCGATGGAGGAGAGGGCGGCGTCGAGTCCGCGGTCGGTGAGGATGGCGGGGTGGATGCCGCGGGCGAGGTCGCGGAGTTCTTGGAGGGCGGTTTTCACTTCGCCGTGGGCTTCGTCGACCATGCGGGCGGCGGCTTGGGGGTCTTCGGTCATTTTTTCCCTGGCGAGGCCGAGGTCCATGGCGAGGGCGACGAGGCGGGCCTGGGCTCCGTCGTGGAGGTCGCGTTCGATGCGGCGCAGGTCGGCGGCGGCGGTGTCGACCACCACCCCCCGATCCGACTCCAGCTCCGAGACCCGGGTCGCCAGCCGTGACGGGCCGAGCAGCCCGGTGACCAGGAGCCGGTCCACACCGGCCAGGGCGCGGATCACCCAGGGCGTGACCAGCCAGAACAGCAGCCCCACCAGGCTGGTGACCGTCACCTCGAACGGCGAGTCCAGGTAGATGCTGTGCGTCCCGTCGCCGTACAGCTGGACCCCGCCGACCCCCGCGTAGGCCGGGAAGACCCACCGCCACAGCGGATAGGTGAGCAGGCTCCAGCCGCAGGTCCAGAGGACCACCGCCACGCTGAAGGCGAAGACCGCCCACGGCATGTGGAGCACCGCGTAGAGGAAGTGCCGCCAGGACGCGCCGCTCTTGAGGACACCGCCGACCCACGCCATCAGGCCGCCCCGGTCGCCCCCGCCGACAGGCCCGGGGCCGGCGACCCGCACACCCAGCGCGGCCCGTGCCCGGGCCCGCTCGACCGCGCCGAAGCCCCGGCACACGGTGAGGCCGGCCGCGAGGACCGGGATGCCGAGGAAGGTGACGACCAGACCGGTGCCCAGCGCCATCATGGTGACGGCGACCACGAAATAGAACACGCTGAGCGGCAGGCTGAGCACCAGGTGGCCGAACTCGCGCCAGGTGCGTCCCTCCAGGGGCGCGCGCAGCACCGCGGGGAGGCGGGGGCGCCGGGCGGGCGTGTCCCGGTCGGGCTCGGAGTCCGGGGCGGATGCGTGGGCCGTGGCCATGGGGGGTTCCGTTTCTCGGGTGCGGGTGCGGGTGCGGGTGCGGGTGCGGGTGCGCGTGCGTCGGGCGGGCGTGTCCGTGGGGCCGGCCCGGGACCGGGGCCCGGGCCGGCGTCCGCCGAGCGGCGGGGCCGGCCGACCGGGGTTACCTGCGCCAGGGGATGTGGGCGGTGATGGTGGTGGGGCCGCCGGTGGGGGAGTGGATGGTGAGGGTGCCGTCGACGGCGTTGAGGCGTTCGGTGAGTCCGGTGAGTCCGCTGTTGTGGGTGCCTTTGGCTCCGCCGTGGCCGTTGTCGGTGGCTTGGAGGATGAGGTGGTGGGGGGTGTGGTGGAGGTTGAGGGTGGCGTGGGTGGCGTTGGAGTGTTTGGAGATGTTCTGGAGGAGTTCGGAGGCGGTGAAGTAGGCGATGCCTTCGATGGCGGGGGCGGGTCGGGTGGGCAGGTCGACGGTGACGGTGACGGGGACGGTGCAGCGGGAGGCGATGGAGGAGAGGGCGGCGTCGAGTCCGCGGTCGGTGAGGATGGCGGGGTGGATGCCGCGGGCGAGGTCGCGGAGTTCTTGGAGGGCGGTTTTCACTTCGCCGTGGGCTTCGTCGACCATGCGGGCGGCGGCTTGGGGGTCTTCGGTCATTTTTTCCCTGGCGAGGCCGAGGTCCATGGCGAGGGCGACGAGGCGGGCCTGGGCTCCGTCGTGGAGGTCGCGTTCGATGCGGCGCAGGTCGGCGGCGGCGGTGTCGACCACCACCCCCCGATCCGACTCCAGCTCGGCTATCCGCCGCTCCAGCTCGTCGGAAGGACTCAGCAGCCCGCGCACCATCGCCCGGTCCGCATTGGCCAGGCCGCGGGCGATGTACGGCAGGACCGGCCAGAGCACCACCAGGCCCACCAGCGTCACGGTGAACGTCAGCACGCCCCAGGGCAGCCGGACGAACCCGTACAGCACCGTCCGCCAGCCCACCGGATCCTTCACCCGCGCCCACAGCCGGCCGAGGACACCCCCTCGCCCCCCGCGCGGCAGCGGGCTCGGCTCCACGATCCGAACACCCAGCAGCGCCCTGGCCCTGGCCCGCTCCGCGCGGCCGAGCAGCCGCGCCCCCGCCAGGCCCGCCGCCAGCAGTGGCAGACCGACGACCGTCACCGACAGGCCCGCGCCGACGGCGACCATGGTGACCACGTAGACGAAGTGGAACAGTGCGGCGGGGAGGTTGCACAGGAGGTGGGCGACCTCCTTCCACGCGTACCGGCCGAAGGCGATGCGCGCACGTTCCGTGTCGCTGGTGTCGAGGCTCGCGGTCATACGGGCCAGCCTGCCGGGCCCGGCCCGGCGCCCGCCATGGGGTACGTCGCCGGTCGACGGTAGGGATAACCCCACCCCGGGAGCGGCAGGGCTGATTACCGGCGCCAGGCCAGGGCCTAGACTCCCGTGCGTACAGAACGCCGAATCGGCGCCGCGCGAGCAGGGAGCGAGGAACACGGACGTGCCGGAACCGACCGTACCGACCGCACCGACCGTACTCGCAGCCGACTACTTCCAGAGCTACTCGGTCGTCGGCCTGCTGGCCGTCGTCGGGGTGCTCTTCGTGGCGGTGGCCTTCGCCGCCGGCCGGCTGCTGCGGCCCGTCGTACCGACACCGGAGAAGCTGCTCACCTACGAGTGCGGTGTCGACCCGGTCGGCGAGGGCTGGGCCCACACGCAGGTCCGCTATTACGTCTACGCTTTTCTGTACGTCATCTTCGCGGTCGACTCGATCTTCCTCTTCCCGTGGGCGACGGTTTTCGCCGCCCCCGGATACGGCGCCACCACGCTGGTCGAGATGTTCATCTTCCTGGGCTTCCTCGCCGTAGGACTGCTCTACGCGTACAAGAAGGGCGTCCTGACATGGACGTGACCCCGGTGAACCCGGCAGAGCCGGTCCACCTGCCCGAACCGAAGAGGCTCGGCGTGCTGTCCCGCCTCGCGCCCGAGCCGATGAAGGTGGTCCTGAACTGGGGGCGCCGCTACAGCCTCTGGGTCTTCAACTTCGGCCTCGCCTGCTGTGCCATCGAGTTCATCGCCGCGTCGATGGCCCGGCACGACTTCATCCGGCTCGGCGTCATCCCGTTCGCGCCCGGACCGCGCCAGGCCGACCTGATGGTCGTGTCGGGGACCGTCACCGACAAGATGGCGCCCGCGGTCAAGCGGCTGTACGAGCAGATGCCCGAGCCCAAGTACGTCATCTCCTTCGGCGCCTGCTCCAACTGCGGCGGCCCCTACTGGGACTCGTACTGCGTGACCAAGGGCGTCGACCAGATCATCCCGGTCGACGTGTACGTGCCCGGGTGCCCGCCCCGGCCGGAGGCGCTGCTCCAGGGCATCCTCAAGCTCCAGGAGAAGATCGCCCGGGAGTCGCTGGGCGAGCGGTACGGCCACGCCTCGTCGGTCGGCCAGCTCCGCAGCGGTCTGGTCACGCCGCCCCCGGCCCAGGGAGGCGGGGCGTGAACCCCTACGACCGTCTCCCGGACGCCGTCACGGAGGTCTTCGGCGAGGAGGCGACCGCCGAGCGTGCGTACGACCTGCTGACCGTCGACGTTCCGCCCGGTTCCTGGATCGCCGCCCTCGAAACCGCCCGGGACGAGCTGCGGTGCACCTACTTCGACTGGCTCAGCGCGGTCGACGAGCCGGGTACGGGCTTCCAGGTCTGCGCCCATGTCGTCGCGCTGGAGGACCGCCGGGTCCGCGCGCTGCTGCTGCGCACCACCGTGCCGCACGCCGACCCCGCGCTGCCGAGCGCCATCGGCGTCTACGCGGGCGCGGGCTGGCACGAGCGTGAGACGCACGAGATGTTCGGCGTGACGTTCACGGGCCACCCGCACCTGGTGCCGCTGCTGCTGCCGGAGGGCTTCGAGGGCCACCCGCTGCGCAAGGACTTCGTCCTGGCCGCGCGGGTCGCCAAGGCGTGGCCCGGGGCGAAGGAGCCGGGCGAGTCCGAGCACGGTGGCCCCAAGCGGCGCCAGATGCTGCCGCCGGGCGTCCCCGACCCCAACGAGTGGGGCCCTCTCAAGGGCCAGCTCCCGCCCGCCCCGGCCCGCCCGGCCCGTACGCCGCGCGCGGCCGGCGACCGGCCGGTCCGCCGTACCCGCACGGCGGGCGAGGGCTCGGCGAGCCAGGCCCCCGCGACCTCCGGCCCCGAGGCCGCGCCCGCGCCCGCGCCTGAGGCCGCTGGTACCGCCGGGCCCGCCGGTACGGCGGCGACGGCGAGGCCGCGCCGCTCGCGCAGCGCGACCGCGGGCTCCGCCAGCCAGCGCGCCGCCGCGCCGGCCGCGCCGGGGGAGGCTCCACCGGCCGCGCCCCGTCGGCCCCGCAGCGCGGACGCGCCCTGGAACAACCCGCGCCCGGCCTTCGAGGAGTCGACGACCCCGGACACGACCCCGGACACGACCCCGGACCCCGCTCCCGAGCCGCCCGCCCAGCCCACCCCCCGGACCGGCCCCGCGGCCCCGGCTCCCGATCCCGCGCCGGTCACCGACGAAGAGGCGGCGGCTCCGGGGCCCGACCCCGTCCCTAGCCCGGACGCCGCCCCGGCCCCGGACGCCGCACCCGACGCCCCTGAAGAGGCGGAGGCCCCGGACGCCGCACCCGACGCCCGTGAAGAGGCGGAGGCCCCGGACACCGACCCGGCGCCGGACGCCGTGAAGCGCCCCGGCCCGGATCACCCCCACGACGCCCCACGACCCCGAGGAGACGCGTGAACGACGCACTCGACATCGCCCTCCGGCTGGTCGTCGTCTTCGCCGTGTTCCTGGTCCTGCCCCTGGTGATCGGTCAGACCGAGCACAAGGTGATGGCTCATATGCAGGGCCGCCTCGGCCCCATGTACGCGGGCGGGTTCCACGGCTGGGCGCAGCTCGTCGCCGACGGGGTGAAGTTCGCGCAGAAGGAGGACGTCGTCCCGGCCAACGCCGACCGCCGCATCTTCCAGCTCGCCCCCGCCGTCGCCCTCCTCCCCTACCTCCTCGTGCTCGTCGCCATTCCGATCGGGCCGGGCGAGGGCGCGGTCGGTGTCCTGGTCGACGCGGGCGTCTTCTTCGTACTCGCCGTCATGGGCATCGGCGTGCTCGGCTCGCTGATGGCCGGCTGGGCGTCGGCCAACAAGTTCTCCCTCCTCGGCGGCCTGCGCACCGCCGCCCAGCTCCTGGCGTACGAACTGCCCATGCTGCTCGCCGCCGCCTCCGTGGCCATGGCGGCCGGCACCGTCTCCCTCCCCGGCATCCTCGGTGCCTTCGAGTGGTGGTGGCTGCCCTGGCAGATCGTCGGCGCCGTGGTGTTCTTCGTCGCCGGCCTCGCCGAGCTCCAGCGTCCGCCCTTCGACATGCCGGTCGCCGACTCCGAGATCATCTTCGGCGCGTACACCGAGTACACCGGGTTGCGTTTCGCGCTCTTCCTGCTCGCCGAGTACGCGGGGATCGTCGTCCTGTGCGGGCTGACCACCGTCCTCTTCCTCGGCGGCTGGCACGGGCCGTTCGGGGCCGAAGGGCTCGGCTGGGTGTGGACCCTGCTCAAGACGGCCGTGCTCGCCTTCATCGTGATCTGGCTGCGCGTGACCTATCCGCGGCTGCGCGAGGACCAGCTCCAGAAGCTCGCCTGGACCACGCTCGTACCGCTCGCCCTCGCTCAGATCGCCCTCACCGGCATCGTCAAGGTGGTGATGTAGTCGTGGCTCCCTTCCCAGGATCCGGCCTCGCCAAGGGCCTGGCCGTCACCCTGCGCACGATGACGAAGAAGACCGTCACCGCGCAGTACCCGGACACCCAGCCCGAGCTCGCGCCGCGCACCCGCGGTGTGATCGGCCTGTTCGAGGAGAACTGCACGGTCTGCATGCTGTGCGCCCGTGAGTGCCCGGACTGGTGCATCTACATCGACTCCCACAAGGAGACGATCCCCGCCGCCACGCCCGGCGGCCGGGAGCGCAGCCGCAACGTCCTGGACCGGTTCGCGATCGACTTCGCGCTGTGCATGTACTGCGGCATCTGCATCGAGGTGTGTCCTTTCGACGCGCTGTTCTGGTCGCCGGAGTTCGAGTACTCGGAGACGGACATCCACGAGCTCACGCACGAGCGGGACAAGCTGCGCGAGTGGATGTGGACGGTCCCGGAGCCGCCCGCGCTCGACCCGGGCGCCGAGGAGCCGAAGGAGCTCGCCGCCGCCCGCAAGGCCGCCGAGAAGCTCGCCGCCACCCAGGCCGAGGCCCGGGCCGCGGCTCCGGCCGGTACCGGCGCCGCTGAGCCCGGCGCCGCCGCTGAGCCCGGCACCACCGGTCCGGGCGGCACCGCCGCGCGGTCGCAGCCCCCCGCCGACACCGAGGGAGACACCGCGTGAGTCCGGCCCCCCACGGCTTCCTGTCGCCCACCGGCGTCGAGGTGGCCTTCCTCCTCGTCGGCCTCGTCACCCTCGGCGCGGCCGTCGTCACGGTCACCACCAAGCAGCTCGTGCACGCCGCCCTCTGGCTGGTCGTGGCCCTCGGCGGGCTCGCCGTGGAGTACCTCCTGCTCACGGCGGAGTTCGTCGCCTGGGTGCAGGTCCTGATCTACGTCGGTTCCGTCGTCGTCCTCCTCCTCTTCGGCCTGATGCTCACCAGGGCGCCGATCGGCCGCTCCCCGGACGCCGACTCGGGCAACCGCCCGGCCGCCCTCGTGGTGGCCGTCGCCGCGGCGGCCGCCCTGGTGTGGGTGGTCGTCGACGCCTTCCGCACCACCTGGATCGACCTCGACGGACCGGCCCAGGGCTCCACCGAGGTGTCCGGGTCCATCCTCTTCCGGCACTGGGTACTGCCCTTCGAGGCACTGTCCGTGCTGCTGCTGGCGGCGCTGGTCGGCGCGATCGTCCTGTCCCGCAAGGACCGAGAGGGGGAGAGCTGATGCACCTCGCCTATCCCGCGGTGCTCGCCGCCCTGCTCTTCTGCACCGGGCTGTACGGCGTGCTCGCCCGCCGCAACGCGATCCTGGTCCTGATGTCGGTCGAGCTGATGCTCAACGCCGTCAACCTCAACCTGGTCGCCTTCGACGTCTGGCTGCGCGACACCCTGCACGCCGGCCAGGCGCTCACCCTCTTCACCATCGCCATCGCCGCCGCCGAGATCGGCATCGGCCTGGCGATCGTCCTGATGGTCCACCGCAATCGCGGCACCTCGGACATCGACCGGCTCCGCGACACCGCCGAGAGCGACGCGGCCGACCGCGACGCCACCGCCACCCACGGCACCGGTGGTGCCGGGACGGCGACGGACCCCGACGACATGGCCGACGAGAAGGCCGAGGCCGCCGCGTGACGACCACCACCCTCGCCGTCCTGGTACCCCTCCTGCCGTTCCTGGGCGCCGCCGCCGGGCTGTTCCTGGGCCGCGCGGCTCCCGGGTTCGTCCGCCCGCTGGCCGTCCTGCCGACGGTCGCCGCGGCCGTCCTCGCCGTACTCGTCGCCGTCCGGCAGGGCGGCGGCAGGGCGATCGACGCGGCCACCGAGCTCACCCCGACCGGCTCGGTCCCCATCGAGCTCGCCCTGCACCTGGACGGCTTCGCCGTGCTGACCGCCGTCCTGGTCGGTCTGGTCGCCTCGTGCGTGCAGATCTACTCGACGGGCTACCTCCGCGACGACCCGCGCTACCCCTCCTACGCGGCGCTGGTCTCCCTGTTCACCTCCGCCATGCTGCTCGTCGTCTACTCCGGCGACCTGATGGTGCTGCTGGTGGGCTGGGAGGTCATGGGCATCTGCTCGTACTTCCTCGTCGGCCACTACTGGGAGACCCCCGAGGCCCGGGCCGCCTCCTTCAAGGCCTTCGTCGTCACCAAGCTCGGCGACGTCCCCTTCCTGATCGGTCTGCTCGCCCTGGCCGCCGACACCGGCACCTTCCGGATCACCGGTGTGCTGGGAGCCGTCGCCTCCGGTGGCGTCGACCACCCCACCCTGATCGCGCTGCTGCTCCTCGCCGGCGTCGCGGGCAAGTCGGCGCAGTTCCCGCTGCACACCTGGCTGCCCGACGCGATGGCCGGCCCCACGCCGGTGTCCGCGCTGATCCACGCCGCGACGATGGTCGCCGCCGGTATCTACTTCGTCGCCCGTCTCCTCCCCGTGTTCGCCGCTTCCGCCGCCGCGATGACCGTGCTCGCCGTGATGGCCGCGGTGACGATGGTCGGCTCGGCGCTGGCCGCCCTGGCCCAGGACGACATCAAGCGGGTCCTCGCCTACTCGACCATCGGCCAGCTCGGCTACATGTCGGGCGCCCTGGCCGTCGGTGACCGTGGCGCCGCCGTCTTCCACCTCCTGTCACACGGCGCGTTCAAGGCACTGCTGTTCCTCGCCGCGGGCGTGGTCATCCACGCCGCCGGTACCAACTCGCTGGCCGCCATGTCCCGCATGGGGGGCCTGGCCCGGCGCATCCCGGACGCGTACTGGACGATGACCGTCGCCCTGCTGGCGCTGGCCGCGATCCCGCCGTTCGCCGGCTTCTTCTCCAAGGAAGCCGTCCTGGTCGCCGCCGAGCACACCGCGGTGGGCGACCGGCCCGTCGCCCCGGCCGGGGCCGGCTGGATCGTCCTGGTCGCCGGCCTGCTCACCGCCCTGCTCACCGCCGCGTACGCGGCCCGCCTGTGGCTGCTCGCCTTCCGGGGCAGGGGCACCGCGGTCCCCGACCACGGCCGGCAGCCCATCGCCATGACCGCCGTCCTGTGGGTGCTCGCGGTGCCGTCCCTCGCCTTCGGCGTGACCGTCGGCCACCTGAGCGGCTGGTTCGACGGCAACCCCCTCACCCCGACCGTCACCACCGCGGTCCTGGGCACGGGCGTCGCGCTCGTCGGCGGCCTGGTCACCTACGCCACCTGGCGGCACACCACGGCCACCGCCCGCACCCCGCTCGGTGCCGTCGCCGCCCACCCCGAGGCCGAGCCGGCCGTCTCCGAGGCCGAGGCGATCGCCACCCACACCCCTGCCTACGGGGACATCGCCTCGGCGCCCGACCCCGCCGACCCCGGCCGCCGGCTGCTCGGCCCGCTGCACGGACCCGCCGCGGCGGGCTTCCACCTGGACGCCGTCTACACCGCCCTGTTCGTCCGCCCCGTCCAGGCGGCGGCCTCACTGGTCCGCTTCCTCGACCGCGAGGTCGTCGAGACCTACGTACGCGGCGCGGGCAGCGGTACCCACCTGCTCGGCCGGGCGGTCCGCCGGGCCCAGACCGGCAACGTGCAGACCTACCTCAGCGCCCTGCTCGCCGGTTCCGTCGTCCTGGCGATCGCCGCCGTCCTCATCGCCAACGTCAACGCCGGGTCGTGAGCCGTGATCGATATCAGCGAGTCCGTGATGCAGTTCCTCCTGGCGTTCATCGTCGTCGCCCCGCTCATCGGCGCCGCGGCGGCCCTCCTGCCCGCCCCGCCCGGGCTGAAGGGGAAGTCCCCCGAGCAGGCCGTGCTCCGCCACGGGGTGACCGTCACCGGGGTGATCCTCGCGGCCGCGGTCGTCCTCGCGGTCGGCTTCGACCACGACCAGCCGTCGAGGATGCAGGCCACCACGGACATCAGCTGGATCCCGGCGCTCGACGTGCGGATCCACCTCGGCGTCGACGGCATCTCCCTCCCCCTCCTGCTCCTGACCGCGCTGCTGAACTTCCTGTGCGCGCTGTACAGCTACGGCTCGCCCCCGCGCGCGCAGGGCACGAGCCCGAAGGCCTTCGTCGCGCTGCTGCTGGTCCTGGAGTCCGGCACGCTGGCTACCTTCGCCGTCCTCGACCTGCTGCTGTTCTTCCTGGCCTTCGAGATGGTGCTCATCCCGATGTACTTCCTCATCGCCCGCTGGGGCGGCGAGGGACGGCAGCCGGCCGCCTGGCGGTTCATCCTCTACACGCTGCTCGGTTCGGTCGTCATGCTGCTCGGCCTGCTCCTCGTCGGGCTGAAGGCCGGCACGTTCGACATGGTGGCACTCGCCACTGACAACGGCCGCGACATCACCACATCCGTGCAGGTCATCGCGGTTCTCGCGATCGGGATCGGTCTCGCCGTGAAGACCCCGATGTGGCCGCTGCACAGCTGGCTGCCGGACGCCCACACCGCCGCCCCGACCGTCGGTTCGGTCCTGCTGGCCGGTGTCCTGCTCAAGATGGGTACGTACGGGTTCGTCCGGATCGCCCTGCCGATCGTCCCGGACGGCATGCGCATCCTCGCGCCGTACCTCGCGGCCTTCGCCGTCGCCGGCGTCATCTACGGATCGCTCGCCTGCCTGGCCCTGGCCCGGCCCGGCGCCAGGGGCGACCTCAAACGCCTGATCGCCTACTCCTCGGTCGGCCACATGGGCTTCGTGCTGCTGGGCATCGCCACCATGACCCCCACCGGCGTCAACGGGGCGCTCTTCGCCAACATCGCCCACGGTCTCATCACCGGCCTGCTGTTCTTCCTGGTCGGCGCGGTCAAGGAGCGGTACGGCACGGCCGACCTCGACACCCTCGCCGGAGCCACCGGCGCCGCGCTGTACGGGCGCGCCCCGCGCCTCGGCGGGCTGCTCGCCTTCGGCGCCGTCGCCTCGCTCGGCCTGCCCGGCCTGGCCGGGTTCTGGGGCGAGGTGCTGGCGCTGTTCGGCGCCTTCGACCCGGCCCCGGCCCTCAGCCGCCCCGCCTTCCTCACCTTCATGGCCGTCGCCGCCGTCGGCACCCTGCTCACCGCCGCGTACCTGCTCCTCGTGGTGCGCCGCGTCTGCATGGGCGCCCGGCCCGCCGCCGACCAGCCCGGCGTCGCCGACATCCGGACGCACGAGTTCGTCGCCTGGACACCGCTGGCGGCCCTCACCGTCCTCGCCGGCCTCTGGCCCGCGCTCCTCCTCGGCCTCACCGACCCGGCCGTGCAGAAGCTCCTCGCAGGAGGCAAGTCGTGACCCTCGCAGCCACGAGCGCGACCACGGGCGCCGCCCAGCCGGTCACGGCACCGGGCGCGGTCCCGGCCGCGCCCGCCGGCGCGGCCGACCTCGTCCAGTCCGTCGACTGGGCCGCCATCGCGCCGCCCACCATCGCCGCCGCCGTCGCCCTCCTCGTACTGGTCGCCGACCTTTTCGTACCGGCGGCGCGCAAGCAACTGCTGGGCTGGACCGCGATCGCCGGCCTCGGCGCCGCGATCCTGGCGCTGGTGCCGCTGCGCGAGGGCGACCGCTCCACCTTCTGCCTCACCACCGACGCCGACGCCTGCAGCTACACGGCCGACCACTTCGCGCTGGCCATCCAGTTCCTCGTGCTCGGCGGCGCCCTGCTGACCGCGCTGCTGTCGCTGGCCGACACCCGGGGCCGCACCGACGCCGGTGACGGCACGCGGACCGGCCCCCCGGCGACAACCGGTCCCGGGGCGAGGGCGGGGCTCGTGGCGAAGGCCGGGCTCCCGGCGGAGGGCGCCCTTCCGGCCGGCGAGTTCTGGTTCCTGCTGCTGTCCTCGGCGGCCGGAGCGGCCCTGCTGCCCGCCTCCCGCGACTTCGCCACCCTGGTGGTGGCCCTGGAGGTAGCCTCGCTGCCGGCCTTCGCGCTCGTCGGTCTCAAGCGCGGCGACCGGCTGTCCGGCGAGGCCGCGCTGAAGTTCTTCCTGTCCTCGGTCACCGCGACCGCCGTCACCCTGCTCGGCGTCAGCTTCGTGTACGCGTCGACCGGCACCCTCCACCTGACCGAGGTCGCCCAGGCCCTGGACGACGTGCCGGCCCCGCTGGAGACCCTGGCCAAGGCGGGCGTGGCCCTCACCCTCGTCGGCTTCGCCTTCAAGACGGCCGCCGTCCCCTTCCACTTCTGGGTGCCCGACACCTATGTGGGCGCGCCGCTGCCCGTCGCCGCCTACCTCTCCGTCGTCGGCAAGGCGGTCGGCTTCACCGGCCTCATCCTGGTGACCGTCGTGGCCTTCCCCACCTACGCCGATGTGTGGGGCCCGGCCCTGTCGGTCCTCGCCGCGCTCACCATGACGGTCGGCAACGTCGCCGCGCTGCGGCAGGTGCCCACGCGCGCGTGGAGCGCGGTCCGGCTGCTCGCCTGGTCCTCGGTGGCCCAGGCCGGTTACCTCCTGGTCCCGATCGCCGCCGCCGCGTACTCCGGCGACGACCAGATCGGCGCCACCGTCGCGTACGCCCTGATGTACGCCGTGGTGAACCTCGGTGCCTTCGCGGTCGCCGCCCTGGTGGCCCGCAGGCACCCGCTGAACCGGATCTCCGACTACCGGGGCCTGTACGCCACGCGGCCGGCCGCCGCCCTGGTCATGGCCTTCTTCCTGCTGTGCCTGGCGGGCCTGCCGCCCGGCGTCATCGGCCTGTTCGCCAAGGTCACGGTGTTCTCCGCGGCCGTCGACGCGGGCCTGGGCTGGCTCGCCGTCGTCATGGGCGTCAACGTGGTGATCGCCCTGTACTACTACCTGAAGTGGACGGCGATGCTCTTCCGCACCCCGGAGGGCACGCCCGGGAGGCACCCGGTCCCCGCCCCGGTGACCGCCGCCGTCGTCCTGACGGCCGTCGCCGGTGTGGTGCTGTCGGGCCACCCCCAGCTGGTGCTGCGCTTCGCCGCCGACACCCTCTTCTGACGGCCGGGCCATCCGCCCGCCGGGCCGCTCCCGGAGGCGCCGCCGCGGGCCCGCCGCCCGCGCGGCGCCGGCCGCCCCGGCGGCCACCCCCGTGCCCACCAGGGAACCTGCCGCTTGCGCCTGGCGTTGACCAGTACGGGAAGGTCCACCGGGGGAGTGGACCAGCACCAGCGAAGGGTCCCCTGCCGCACCACTTGGAGGGCGTACCGTGCACCGCCGGCACAACGGGCTGAAGACCGCCGTACTCCTCGGGGGACTGTCCGCACTCATCATCCTGATCGGCGGCCTCTTCGGCCGTACGGGTCTGGTCGTGGCGCTCGTCGTGGCGCTCGGCACCAACGCGTACGCGTACTGGAACAGCGACAGGCTGGCACTGCGCGCGATGCGGGCCATCCCGGTCAGCGAGTTCCAGGCCCCCGGGCTGTACCGGATGGTCCGGGAGCTGTCCACGCAGGCCCGTCAGCCGATGCCCCGGCTGTACATCTCGCCCACCCAGGCCCCCAACGCGTTCGCGACCGGCCGCAACCCGCGCAACGCGGCGGTCTGCTGCACCGAGGGCATCCTGCAGATCCTGGACGAGCGGGAGCTGCGCGGCGTCATAGGCCACGAGCTGAGCCACGTCTACAACCGGGACATCCTGATCTCGTCCGTGGCCGGCGCCCTCGCGTCGGTGATCATGTTCCTGGTCAACTTCGCCTGGCTGATCCCGGTGGGCCGCTCCGACGACGAGGAGGGCCCCGGCCTGCTCGGCATGCTCCTGATCATGCTGCTCGGCCCGCTCGCCGCGTCGGTCATCCAGCTCGCGATCAGCCGCTCCCGGGAGTACGAGGCGGACGCCTCCGGCGCCCAGCTCACCGGTGACCCGCTGGCCCTGGCCAGCGCCCTGCGCAAACTGGAAGCGGGTACGAAGCGGCTCCCGCTGCCTCCCGAGCCCAAGCTGGAGACGGCGAGCCACATGATGATCGCCAACCCGTTCCGGCCGGGCCAGGGCATGGCCAGGATGTTCTCCACGCACCCGCCGATGGCGGAGCGCATCGCCCGACTCGAACAAATGGCAGGTCACCGCCCGTGAAGACGATCCTGAATGTCATCTGGCTGGTGCTGTGCGGCTTCTGGATGTTCCTGGGCTACCTCCTCGCCGGCGTACTGCTCTGCGTCACGGTGATCGGCGTCCCCTTCGGTCTGGCCGCCTTCCGCATCGGCCGCTACGCCCTGTGGCCCTTCGGCAAGACAGTGGTCGACCGCCGCGACGCGGGCGCGCCGTCCTGCGTGGGCAATGTGCTCTGGCTGGTCCTGGCGGGGTGGTGGCTGGCGATCGGCCACATCGTCACCGGCGTCGCGCTGTGCGTCACGGTCATCGGCATCCCGCTGGGCATCGCCAACTTCACGTTGATCCCGGTTTCCCTGCTGCCCCTGGGCAAGCAGATCGTCCCGAGCGACCGGCCCTTCGCCGGGCGCTGACGCCGGCGTTGTCAGTGCCGTGCTCCACCATGGGCGCATGAGCGTCGACGACCCGGCGTCACGGCCCGAGCGGGCCGCCCGCACCCGCGGGTGACCGGCCGGCTCCGCCGTTCGGCAGGCTAGCTCCGCCGTACCGCGTACAGCACCGCGCCCGCCGCCAGGACCCCCGCGCCCGCCAGGACCGACGACAGGGGCAGTGCCAGCGCGAGCACCAGGCAGCCGGCCAGCCCCCCGGCCGCCAGAACGCGGCGGAACCGGCCCCCACCGCCCGCCCCCGGAGCCTCACGCGCGTCGGGCACCCCGGACGCGCCACCGGTACCGGACACCCCCGAAGCGTCGGCGGCCCCTCCGGTGCCACCGCCCGCGTCCCGGGTGAGCGTCCACGCCGAGGCGTTGGCGATCGCGTAGTACACCAGCACCCCGAACGACGAGAAGCCGATCGCCTCCCGCACGTCCGCCGTCGCCGCCACCACCGCGACGACCGCGCCCACGGCCGTCTCGGCGTGGTGCGGCACCCGGAAGCGCGGGTGGACGGCGGCCAGGGTGCGGGGAAGGTGGCCGTCCCGGGCCATCGCCAGCGTGGTACGGGACACCCCGAGGATCAGTGCCAGCAGCGAGCCCAGCGCCGCCACGGCCGCGCCCGCCCGCACCGCCGGGACCAGCCAGCCGGCCCCCGCCGCCCGCGCCGCGTCCGCCAGCGGGGCCGCCGACCGGCCGAGCTCCCCGGCGCCCAGCACCGACAGAACGGAGACGGCCACGCAGGTGTACACGACCAGCGCGACACCCAGCGCCAGGGGAACCGCCCGCGGAATGGTCCGCTCCGGGTCCCGTACCTCCTCGCCGAGCGTGGTGATGCGGGCGTACCCCGCGAACGCGAAGAAGAGCAGTCCCGCCGCCTGCAGCACCCCGCCCACCGACGCGTCGGCGCCGTCCGGCTCCAGCCGCCCGAACCGCGCCTCGCCCGACCCCAGCGAGGCGACCACCACCGCGGCCAGCACCGCCAGCACCCCCGCCACGATCACCCGGGTCAGCAGCGCCGACTTCTGCACACCCGCGTAGTTCACGGCGGTCAGCGCCACCACCGCGGCGACGGCCACCGCGTGCGCCTGCCCGGGCCACACGTACGCCCCGACCGTCAGGGCCATCGCCGCGCACGACGCGGTCTTGCCCACCACGAAGCCCCAGCCGGCGAGGTAACCCCAGAAGGGCCCGAGCCGCTCCCGCCCGTACACATAGGTCCCGCCCGACGCCGGGTAGCGCGCGGCGAGGCGAGCCGAGGCCATCGCGTTGCAGTAGGCGACGGCGGCGGCCAGCGCCAGCCCCAGCAACAGCCCGCTGCCGGCCGCCCCCGCCGCCGGGCCGAGCACCACGAAGATCCCGGCACCGACCATCGACCCCAACCCGACGACGACCGCGTCGAAGACCCCCAGCGACCGCCGCAACTCCTGTGTCATGCGCCGCACCCTACTGACACCGGCAACCGGCGTCCCCGCCCCGGCGTCCTGAAAGGACAGCACCCCACGAAAGGCAGGTTCACGGCATGGGCATCATCAGCTGGATCGTTCTGGGGCTGCTGGCCGGGGTCATCGCCAAGATCCTGCTCCCGGGGCGCGACCCGGGAGGGCTGATCGGCACCACCCTCATCGGTGTCGCCGGCGCCTTCGTCGGCGGCTGGCTGTCGTCCCGGTTCCTGGACCGCCCGATCAGCAACGAGTTCTACGACGGTGCCACCTGGGTGGCGGCGGTCGGCGGATCGCTGGTGCTGCTGATCGCCTACCGGATCCTGTTCGGGCACTCGCGCTCCCGCTGAGCCCCCGGCCGCGTACGGCGGGCCACCGGGCCGGGCCCGAGCCCCGGCGGCCCGGGCCGGCCCACCGGCCCCGAGCCCCGACGGCCGCCCGGCTCCTCAGCCCGTCCTGTCCCGGTCGAACCAGATGGTGGCCAGCGTGGGCGCCAGCCCGGCCCAGAACAGCAACTGGGGCACCGTCCGGTCCGTCCACGGCAGCTGCGAGATCAGCAGTGCGCAGAGGGTCGCCCAGGCCGCCTGGCCGAGCACGACCCGGGCCCAGCGGTCACGGCGTACCAGGGACCGCACGTTCAGCCGCACGCCACCGCGCATCCCGCGGTAGCGGCGCCAGGCACCGAAACCCCAGACCGCGCCCATGCACCCGAGTACCCAGAGCCGGTTGCCGGGCGGAACCGGCAGGTCCCGCGGCACCCCGCCGTCCGTGGGGAAGAGGTCGGTCATGACACCCGCCGCCGCCAGACAGACGAGCGCCGGCCAGCGGGTGCCGCGCAGCATCCGGTAGGTGGCCCGGTCCAGGGCGCCGCGCAGCCACGGTGAGTCCGGCACCGTACCGAGCGCGTCGGCGTAGAGGTCCGCCGCGGCGGAGGCTTTCACCCCCGGCCGGTTCGCGGCCCGGTCCGCCTGCATGACCACGGCCAGCGAGTTCGCCGGGTCCAGGGCGCGCAGGGCGTTCAGCGTCCGTTCCGCGCAGGCGTGGTCGCCGGCCAGCAGCGCCGCCTTGTAGAGGGACTCGTAGGCCCGGGGCTCGTCCGGCCCCAGGCGCACCCCCTCGTGGGCGAGGCGCAGCCCCTCCCGCACGTCACCGTCCGGCAGCCAGGGCTGGATCTCGGCGAGCGTCCCGTACGCCCGCCAGCGGTGCGGGTCGACCCGGATCGCCTCGCGCAGCAGCGCGCCCGTCTCCGCCATGCGGCCCACAGCGCGCAGCGCACGGGCGCGCATGTGGAGCGTGGCGTAGTCCTCCGGAGCCAGTCGCATGGCCTGCCCGGTCACCTCGACCGCCTTGTCGTCCTCGTCGGCGGCGAGGTGACAGCGCGCCAGTTCCAGCCAGGCACGCAGGTCCTCGGGCTCCTCCCGGAGCCGGGCGCCCAGCACGGACTTGGCCTCGTCGTACCGGCCGAGGTCGACCAGCGCCTCGGCCCGGGCGGCCGCGGGATGCTCGGTCGTCACAGTTTCCGCCTCTTCTTCAGATACGCCACCAGGTCGTCGTACGCCCCGCCCTCGTTGGCGAACTGGGCCACGTTGCGAGCCGTGGCGAACCACGGCTCGGTGGACGGCACCACGGAACCGGCGGCGGCCAGCAGGTCCTTCATACCGATCAGGCGAACGGTGCCACTGCGTGCGGAGTCGAGCAGCGCCGTCTCGGCGGCGGCCTCGCACACATGGGCCAGGTCCGCGCCCGACAGGCCGTCGGTGACCTTGGCGAGCCTGCCGAGGTCGACGTTCTCGATGGGGCGGTCGCGCAGGTGGTAGCGGAGTATCGCCTCGCGCGCGGGCGCGTCGGGCGGCAGCACGAGCAGGGTGCGGTCCAGCCGGCCGGGCCGGCGCAGCGCGACGTCCACGTCCCAGGGCGCGTTGGTGGCCGCCAGTACGAAGACGCCCTCGTTGGCCGCGGCGTCGACGCCGTCCAGCTCGGTCAGCAACTGGTTGACGGTGTTGCGCATACCGCTGTTCCCGGTGCGGCTGCGCTTCCCGCCGAGTGCGTCCAGCTCGTCCAGGAACACCACGCACGGTGCCTGGCGGCGGGCGGTGGTGAAGACCTGGTGCATGTTGCGCTCGGAGTTGCCGACCCACATGTCGAGCACGTCGTCGACCGACACGGACAGGAACGCGGCGCCGAGTTCGCCGGCCACCGCCCGGGCGATGAACGTCTTGCCGCAGCCGGGCGGGCCGTACAGGAGCAGCCCGCCGCGCAGGCTCTTGCCGTACAGCCTGCGCAGTTCCGGGTTGCGCAGCGGGGCGAGGAAGGCGGCCTCCAGCCGCTCCTTGACCTCCCGCATGCCGCCGACGTCCGCCAGCCGTACGGTGCCGGGGGCGTCCACGTCCCACCCGGAAGCCTCTCCCGGCCGGCCGCTGCCGTCGGCGGCGAGCGGGCCCTCGACGAACCGGGGCGGCACGACGCCGCCCACCTCGTCCTCGGCGGCCCGCCAGTCGAAGCCCCCGTCGGGCGCGTCCGGGGTCCCGGACGGCGGCCCCCCGGGCGTGTCCGACGACGGCACCCCCGGCGTGTCCGGCGTCCCGGGCGGCGTCCCGGGAGCGGGGGCCGCGCCCCGCCGGTCCGGCCCGGAAGCCCCCATGGCGCGGGCCATCAGTGCCCGGGCCTGTACGTCACCGGGTGCCCGCTGGAGCGCGACGGCCACCTCCGCGACAGCCGGGTCGTGGAGTCCCGCAGCGAGGAGGAGTTCCGCGAGGTGCAGGCGCAGCGGTACGTCACCGGGCGCCGCCGCGACGGCCGTACGCAGGCTCTGGATCAGGGGCGACTCCTCCGGCATGATCCACACCCTATGCAGGCGGTGGCCGGGGCCGGCCACCCTCCCCCCGCCCTGCGGTCGCCGACCGTTCAGGACGCGGTGAGCCCGGTCTCCCGCAGGGTGATGTTGAGGCGGCCGGAGCCCAGTCCGGTCGCGGGGTCGGCCGTCCCGGGGTACACCTTCGGCACCCCGTGGTACGCGAAACGCGACGGGCCGCCGAACACGAACAGGTCCCCGGACGCCAGCTCCACGTCCGTGTACGGCCGCCCCCGCGACCGCGTGTTGCCGAACCGGAAGACACAGCTGTCGCCGATGCTCAGCGACACCACCGGGGCGCCGGAGCGCTCCTCCCGGTCCTGGTGCATGCCCATCCGCGCGTCCGGTTCGTAGAAGTTGACCAGCGCGGCGTCCGGGGCGTAGCCGCCGTCCTCCCCGTACGCCTCCACCAGCGCCGCCCGCCCCAGGTCGGCCAGCCAACCGGGGAACGCGCCCACCGGGGCCCCGTTCACGTCGTCGGCGGTACGGCTGTACCGGTACGGCTGCCAGTGCCAGCCCAGGCACACCGTCCGTACCGACATCACACCCCCGCCGGGCAGTTCGGTGCGCCGCATGGGCACCGGTCCGCGCGCCCACCCCCGGCACGCCCCGACCAGCTCCCGCTGCCGCTCCACCGGCAGCCAGCCGGGCACGTGCACCGCGCCCGGGGCGATCTCCGCCCGTTCCCGGTCGACCGGGAACAGCCACGTCACGGCGCCAGGGCCCCTTCCAGGCCGAGCAGCCGTTCCTTGCGCTCCAGCCCGCCCGCGTACCCGCGAAGCGCCCCGTCCGCCCCGATCACCCGGTGGCAGGGCCGCACGACCAGCAGCGGGTTGCGCCCGATCGCGGTGCCCACCGCCCGCACCCCGGCCCCCGGCGCGCCGACCCGGGCGGCGATCTCCCCGTACGTCACGGTCCGCCCGTACGGGATGTCCTCCAGCGCCCGCCACACCCGCCGCTGGAAGTCGGTGCCCCCGCCCGCGTACTCGACGTCGAACCGGGTGAGCTCGCCCGCGAAGTACGCCGCCAGTTGCTCGGCGATCCCCGCGAACGCCGCCGGGGCGTGCCGCCACCCGTCCCGGACGGACGCGGCGCCCTTCTGCCCGGGCAGGGAGAGCGAGGCGAGAGCCGTCCCGCCGCGCGGGGACTCCTCACCGGCCAGCAGCATCTCGCCGAGCGGCCCTTCGACGTACGCGTACAGAGTCATGGTTCCTTCCCTTCCGCTCCTGACCACCAGTGTTGGCTCGGCGACCGCTGGAGGCCGGCGGCTTTCGGACATCACGTCCCACGGGCCGCCACGGCGGACAAGGGCGGGGGCGGACCGGCACGAGCCGTGTCCGCCCCCGGGCCGCCCGGACCACCGCCGGGGTGCTCCCCTACCGGTAGTTCACGAACTGGAGCGCGAAATCGAAGTCCTGCCCCTTGAGCAGCGCGATCACGGCCTGCAGGTCGTCCCGGCTCTTGGAGCTGACCCGCAGCTCGTCGCCCTGCACCTGCGCCTTGACGCCCTTGGGCCCCTCGTCCCGAATGATCTTCGCCACCTTCTTGGCGTTCTCCTGGGAGATGCCCTCCTCGATGGTGGCGAAGATCTTGTACTCCTTGCCCGACAGCTGCGGCTCCCCGGCGTCCAGGGACTTCAGGGAGATGCCGCGCTTGATCAGCTTGGACTGGAAGACGTCGAGGATGGCGTTGACCCGCTCCTCGGAGTTCGCCTGCATCAGGATCTTCTCGCCGGACCAGGAGATGGAAGCGCCGACGTTCTTGAAGTCGTAGCGCTGCGAGATCTCCTTCGCCGCCTGGTTGAGGGCGTTGTCGACCTCCTGCCGCTCGACCTTCGAGACGATGTCGAAACTGGAGTCGGCCATGTCCTGTGGCTCCTTGGGTCGGGTGCTTATCGGTACGTGGAGGTACGGCCGGGCTGCCCGGACCGCCGTCCCAAAGCCTAGCCACCCGCAACCGGGGGCCGCGCTGATCAATCCGGTGGCGGAGCACCCCCTGACATCGGGTATCGTTTACGTCGTTGCCACGGAGCGCCGCCCAGAAGCGGCCACTCCCACGGCGACATCCCATGGCGGTGTGCCCGAGTGGCCAATGGGAGCGGACTGTAAATCCGTCGGCTTAGCCTACCCAGGTTCGAATCCTGGCGCCGCCACGTGATGAATGGCCCCTGATCTGCGGAAACGCGGACCGGGGGCCATTCGCGTTCACGGACTCGGTCCCGGCCCGGTGCCCTGGCCGGTGCGGCCCCGGCCGGACGCGCCGAGGCGCCCCCGGCCCGGTGCGCGAGGGGCGCCTCGGCGCCGGACGGGCGCGCCCACCGCCGGACGACGCCGCGCGACGGCCCGGCAGGCGACCCCTGGCGGCCCTCCCACCGGGAGCCGGCCGCCCGGCCCTCCCGCCGGTCCACCGGCCCCCCGCCGCTCAGCGAGTGGCCAGGCCGTCCGCCGACCAGTCCGCCAGGCGGAACGCCAGTTCCGTCTCCCACCGCGCCGGGTCCGGCTGCACCCGGGGGTCCGTGCGGTACGTCTCGATGCGGCAGCCCCAGCGTTCGACGCCGTCCACCTCCCGCATGTCCCACTCCAGACCCTGCTCGTCCGCCCACTTCCGCAGTGTGGTGATCGCGCCGAACAACTGGTCGGGGTGGCCGATGTGGGTCAGGGTCGCGTACCGGCCCGCCGGCAGTACCGCCACGCCGACATCACCCTCCGGCCGGGGCGGCGCGAGGACCGGCAGGCCCGCCTCGACCTCCGAGACCCCGCCGAGGTCCACGGTGTTGAACCGGAAGAACGGCGCGCCGGCCACCGCGATGTCACGGGCCGCCAGCCAGCCGAGCAGCTCCGGCAACCGGTCGGCGACCTCGCCGAAACCGTCCATCCGCACCGAACGCCGCATGAAGACGTACGGCTGCTCGGGGCGCTCCACCACAACGGGCTCGGACATGGGTCGACTCCTCCCGTCAGTTGCCCGCGATGTCCTTCACCGCGACCGCCACCGGCACGGACCCGCTGACCAGCTCCAGGGTCAGGCCCGCCGTCGCCGGGGTCTCCACCAGCTCGGCCAGCACGGCGGCCACGTCGTCGCGCGGCACGGGGCCACGGCCGGTCGACGCCTCCAGCCGTACCAGACCGGTGCCGGCGTCGTTGGTCAGCATGCCCGGACGCAGAATCGTCCACGCCAGGCGGCTGTCCCGCACGTACGCGTCGGCCGCGCCCTTGGCGCGCAGGTAGGTGTCGAAGATCTCGTCGCCGGGGTGGTCGGGATCGGCGCCCATGGACGACACGACGATGTAGCGCCGTACACCCGCGCGCTCGGCGGCGTCGGCGAACAGCACCGCCGCGCCCCGGTCCACCGTGTCCTTGCGGCCGGCGTCGCTGCCCGGGCCGGCGCCCGCCGCGAAGACCGCCACGTCGGCGCCGTCCAGCACCTCCGCGACCGCCTCCAACGGCGCCGACTCCAGGTCCAGCACCACGGGTTCGGCACCCGCCTCCCGCAGATCGTCCGCCTGCTCCGGCCTGCGGATCACGCCCGCGACCTCGTGCCCGCCCGCCGAGAGCAGCCGCTCCAGCCGCAGGGCGATCTGACCGTGTCCTCCCGCGATCACAATACGCATGCTCCCGACCGTACGGCCCCGCGGCGGAAAGTGCTCAGGGACCGGGGTCGGGCCGGCCCTGCCGGGGCAGTTCGAGCGCCGCCGCCGAGTCGCAGTACTCGCGCACCGCGCTCGTCCGGGCGACCACCCGCCCCCGGTGCACCACGATCCTGCTGTACGCCAGGGACAGCACCCCCGGAAGCCGCTGCCCGCGCACCGCCAGCAGCTCCGCGGGGAAGCCCGCCTCCACGCGGACGGCCGGCAGCCCCATCGCCTCCCGGGCGGCCCCGCTCACCGCCCCGTACGCCTCCTCGGGCGGCAGCCCGCCCTGCGACGCCAGCAGGTACGCGGCCTCCAGCGGATCCCCGCGCCCCACCGGGTTCGCCACGTCCCGCAGCGCCCCGCTCCCGGCGGCGAGCCGCACCCCGGCCGCCCGCAGCAGCCGCACCGGCGCGGTGGCCCGGACGTCCGTGCCCCCACAGCCGCCCTGCGGCAGGCAGACGACCGTCACACCGGCCGCGGCCAGCTGGTCGGCCGCCCGGGCCGCGGTGTCCGCCGGAAGCCGTCCCAGCGCCCCGCACGGCCCGATGGCCACTCCCGGGCGCAACCCGCCGGCCATGGCGGCCAGCCGGGCCAGGCGCGCCGGGTCGCCCCCGTCGGTGTGCAGGTCGACCGGGCAGCCGTGCTCGCCCGCCAGTTCCAGCACCGCCTCCACGTAGCCGGCCGGATCGGGATCCAGGTCCGGCCGCCCGCCGACCACCGACGCGCCCATCTTCAGCGCGTCCCGGAGCATCGCGAGGCCGTCCGCGCCGGCCGCGCCGGTGAGCAGCCGGGGCACCGCGACCGTGGTCAGATCGGCCAGCCCGCGCAGCGAACGGCGGGCCTGGAGCACCGCCTCCAGCGACGTCAGCCCCTGCACGTCCCCGATCCGGACATGGGCGCGCAGCGCGGTCGCGCCGTGGCCCAGCTGGAGCAGCGCGGCCTCGGTGGCGCGGCGCTGGACGTCCTCGGCGGTGTACCCGACCGGGCCGGGGGAGTCGGCGCTGAGCGCGGTGTCGGCGTGCGCGTGCGGCTCGGCGGGGGCGGGCAGCAGCAGGTAGCCGGCGAGGTCCACGCGGGCGCCCCTGGACGGCAGGCTGCCCGCGGTACCGACGGCCTCGATGCGCCCGCCGCTGAGCCGTACGTCCACGGTCCGGCCGTCGGTGAGGCGGGCGCCGCACAGGAGCAGCGCGGTGGTGTCGGCGGTGGCGCCCTCGGGCGGCTGCGGCTGCTGGCTGTCGGAGGACATCCGGGCTCCTGGCGGGCGGGCGGTCAAACGGTCGGTGGCGGTCGGTCGGCGACGGTCGGTGGGGGGTCACGGCGTCGTCCACGGTGCTGCACGAGAGCGATCACGCAGGGTGAACCGAGCCTAGGGGCGGGCGGACCGGGCTTCGCGGAGGAGCCGAATAGTCGTACTGGTGCGGGGCGCGAGTGAGCCGCGAGGCGTACGTGCCGGCGGCTCGGGAAGCGGATTTGGGCGAACGGCGGCCGACCGTGTAATGTCTTCATCGCTCGCCCCAATAGCTCAGTCGGCAGAGCGTCTCCATGGTAAGGAGAAGGTCTACGGTTCGATTCCGTATTGGGGCTCTGGTGTCGGTGATCCTCGCCTTCGGGCGAGGGGATCCAGCATCATAGCGGTGTAGCTCAGTCGGTAGAGCAAGCGGCTCATAATCGCTGTGTCACCGGTTCAAGTCCGGTCACCGCTACTCTTAGTAGCCGATTGTGGGGTCGGTCCTTCGATCGGCTACTCTTTTCTGCGTTCATCCGTCCACCGTCCGTCCAAGGAGCACTCACGTGGCTGCCACCGACGTCCGCCCGAAGATCACGCTGGCCTGCGTGGAGTGCAAGGAGCGGAACTACATCACCAAGAAGAACCGGCGTAACAACCCGGACCGTCTTGAGATGAAGAAGCACTGCCCGCGCTGCAACGCGCACACTGCGCACCGCGAAACGCGCTGAAAACAGGCTCGTACACGAGGCCGTCCCCATCAGGGGGCGGCCTCGTGTCGTTTGTCCACCACAGAGTTCACTCAGGAGGTAGTGAGTTCCATGGCGCTCGACCAGTCCTTCGTGGGTCGGACCTATCCGCCCACCGCGCCCTACGAGGTCGGCCGGGAAAAGATCCGCGAGTTCGCCGAGGCGATCGGTGACCCGAATCCGGCGTACACCGATGCGGAGGCCGCGAAGGCGCTCGGCCACCCCGACGTGATCGCCCCGCCGACCTTTGTGTTCGCCATCACGTTCAAGGCCGCGAACGAGGTCGTCGCGGATCCCGGGCTGGGGCTGGACTACAGCCGGGTGGTGCACGGTGACCAGAAGTTCGCGTACACCCGGCCGGTGCGGGTGGGGGACCGGCTGACGGTCACCTCGACCATCGAGGCGATCAAGTCGCTCGCCGGGAACGACATCCTGGACGTGCGGGGCGAGGTGCGCGACGAGAACGGTGAGCATGTCGTGACCGCGTGGACGAAGCTCGTGGCGCGTGCGGCGCAGGAGGCGTGAGGCGATGACCGCGAACATCACTTTCGACGAGGTCGAGGTCGGCACCGAGCTGCCGGCCAGGAGCTTCCCCGTGACGCGCGCCACGCTGGTGCGGTACGCGGGTGCCTCCGGGGACTTCAACCCGATCCACTGGAACGAGAAGTTCGCCAAGGAGGTCGGCCTGCCGGACGTCATCGCCCACGGCATGTTCACCATGGCCGAGGCGATCCGCGTGGTGACGGACTGGACGGGCGACCCGGGCGCGGTCGTGGAGTACGGCGTGCGTTTCACCAAGCCGGTGGTCGTCCCCGACGACGACGAGGGCGCGCTCATCGAGGTCAACGCCAAGGTGGCCGCGAAGCTGGACGACAGGCGCGTCCGTGTCGACCTCACCGCGACGAGCGCGGGCCAGAAGGTGCTCGGCATGTCCCGCGCGGTGGTCCAGCTCGCCTGACGGGCACGCGGCCGCCTCGGCGGGCCCGCCGGCCCCGCCCGCCCCGGCTGCCGGTCCCGACCGCCCCTCCGGTGGCCGCCCCGGCCGTCCGCCGCGTCCGGCCGCCCCGGTCACCGGCGCGGGCGGGCGGGGCTGCCGGAGGGGGCCCGTAGTCTTGAGCCCGTGCAGGAACTCCACGACGCCCCCCTCGCCCCCCTGACCACCTTCCGGCTCGGCGGGCCGGCCGACCGGCTCGTCACCGCCACCACCGACGACGAGGTCGTCGCCGCCGTACGGGAGGCGGACGCCACCGGGACACCGCTGCTGATCATCGGTGGTGGCTCCAACCTGGTCATCGGCGACAAGGGCTTCGACGGCACCGCCCTGCGCGTCGCCACCCGGGGCTTCACGCTCGACGGCACGCGGCTGGAGCTCGCGGCGGGCGAGGTGTGGTCCGACGCCGTCGCCCGCACCGTGCAGGCCGGGCTCGCCGGAGTCGAGTGCCTCGCGGGCATCCCCGGCTCGGCGGGAGCGACGCCGATCCAGAACGTCGGGGCGTACGGCCAGGAGGTCTCCACCACCCTCACCGAGGTCGTGGCCTACGACCGCCGCGCCGACGAGACGGTGACCATCCCCAACGCCGCCTGTGACTTCTCGTACCGGCACAGCCGGTTCAAGGCCGACCCCGACCGCTACGTCGTGCTGCGCGTCCGCTTCCGGCTGGAGGACGCCCAGGGCATGAGCGCCCCGGTCAAGTACGCCGAGACCGCGCGCGTGCTCGGCGTCGAGCCCGGGGACCGCGTCCCGGTCGCCACCGCGCGCGAGACGGTGCTCGCACTGCGCGCGGGCAAGGGCATGGTGCTGGACCCGGACGACCACGACACCTGGTCGGCCGGATCGTTCTTCACCAACCCGATCCTCGGCGAGGCGGAGTACGACACGTTCCTCGCCCGGGTCCACGACCGCCTCGGCCCGGACGTCGCCCCGCCCGCCTTCCCGGCCGGCGAGGGCCGGGTCAAGACCTCCGCGGCCTGGCTGATCGACAAGGCGGGCTTCACCAAGGGGTACGGCTCCGGCCCCGCCCGCATCTCCACGAAGCACACCCTCGCCCTCACCAACCGGGGCGAGGCGACCACCGAGGACCTGCTGGCCCTGGCCCGCGAGGTGGTCGAGGGCGTACGGCACGCCTTCGGCGTGACGCTGGTCAACGAGCCGGTGACGGTCGGCGTCAGCCTGTAACCCGCGTACCGGCGTACCCGCGTACCGGCGGACCCGCGTACCGGGCGGACCCGGCCGCCGGGCCGGCGCCCCGCCCCTCATGCCCGGGCCCCCGGCGGCCCGCCCGGCCGCGGAGGGGCCCGGCGCGACGCTCAGCCGTGCAGCCAGTAGTCGATGCCCGCCAGCAGCTTGGCCTTGGTGTCCTCCGGTGCCGCCGAGCCGCGCACCGACTGGCGGGCCAGCTCCGCCAGCTCGGCGTCGGTGAACCCGTGGTGGACGCGGGCGATCTCGTACTGGGCCGCCAGCCGGGAGCCGAACAGCAGCGGGTCGTCCGCCCCCAGCGCCATGGGCACCCCGGCCTCGAACAGCGTCCGCAGCGGGACGTCCTGGGGCCGCTCGTACACGCCCAGCGCCACATTGGACGCCGGACAGACCTCGCAGGTCACGCCCCGCTCGGCCAGTTTCCGCAGCAGTCGGGGGTCCTCGGCGGCCCGCACCCCGTGCCCGATGCGCGCCGCCCCCAGGTCGTCCAGGCAGTCCCGCACCGAGGCCGGGCCGGTCAGCTCACCGCCGTGCGGCGCCGCCAGCAGCCCGCCCTCCCGGGCGATGGCGAAGGCGCGGTCGAAGTCCCGGGCCATGCCGCGCCGCTCGTCGTTGGAGAGCCCGAACCCGACCACCCCGCGGTCGGCGTACCGCACCGCCAGGCGCGCCAGCGTCCGCGCGTCCAGCGGATGCCTCATCCGGTTCGCCGCGACCAGTACCCGCATCCCGAGCCCGGTCTCCCGGGAGGCGGCGTCCACCGCGTCCAGGATGATCTCCAGCGCCGGGATCAGCCCACCGAGCCTGGGCGCGTACGAGGTGGGGTCCACCTGGATCTCCAGCCACCCCGATCCGTCCCTGACGTCCTCCTCGGCCGTCTCGCGCACCAGCCGCTGGATGTCCTCGGGGGAGCGCAGGCACGACCGGGCGATGTCGTACAGCCGCTGGAAGCGGAACCAGCCCCGTTCGTCGGTCGCCCGCAGGCTCGGAGGCTCACCGCCGGTCAGCGCCTCGGGCAGGTGGACCCCGTGCTTGTCGGCGAGCTCCAGCAGGGTGGCGGGCCGCATCGACCCGGTGAAGTGCAGATGCAGATGGGCCTTGGGCAGCAGCCGCAGATCTCGAACGTGCTCCATTCAGGGATCTTGCCGCAACCGGCGCCCGCGCGGGAGACCCTTTCACCGATCGGGTGCTCGCGGGAACGAAAAAGCGGGGCCCCGGCCGACCGGCCGGGACCCCTGTGCACCACCCGCGCGCCCGCCCGCTAGTCGCGGGCCTCGGCGAGGAGCTTCTGCATCCGGGAGACGCCCTCGACCAGGTCCTCGTCGCCCAGCGCGTACGACAGCCGCAGGTAACCGGGCGTACCGAACGCCTCGCCCGGTACGACCGCCACCTCGGCCTCGTCCAGGATCAGCGCCGCCAGCTCCACGGAGGTGCGCGGGCGCTTGCCGCGGATCTCCTTGCCCAGCAGGCCCTTCACCGAGGGGTACGCGTAGAACGCGCCCTCCGGCGTCGGGCAGACGACGCCCTCGATCTCGTTGAGCATCCGCACGATCGTCTGGCGGCGCCGGTCGAAGGCGGTGCGCATCTCGGCGACCGCGTCCAGGCCGCCGGAGACGGCGGCCAGGGCCGCGGCCTGAGCGACGTTGGACACGTTCGACGTGGCGTGCGACTGGAGGTTCGTCGCGGCCTTCACCACGTCCTTGGGGCCGATGATCCACCCCACCCGCCAGCCGGTCATCGCGTACGTCTTGGCGACGCCGTTGACGACGATGCACTTGTCACGCAGCTCGGGCAGGATCGCCGGCAGCGACGTGAAGGCGGCGTCGCCGTAGACCAGGTGCTCGTAGATCTCGTCCGTCAGCACCCACAGGCCGTGCTCGACGGCCCAGCGGCCGATCGCCTCGGCGTCGGCCTCGGTGTACACCGCGCCGGTCGGGTTGGACGGGGAGACGAACAGGACCACCTTGGTCCGCTCGGTGCGCGCTGCCTCGAGCTGCTCCACCGACACCCGGTAACCGGTGGTCTCGTCGGCGACGACCTCCACCGGCACACCGCCCGCCAGCCGGATGGACTCGGGGTACGTCGTCCAGTAGGGGGCCGGGACGATGACCTCGTCGCCCGGGTCGAGGATCGCGGCGAAGGCCTCGTAGATCGCCTGCTTGCCGCCGTTGGTGACCAGGACCTGGGAGGCGTCGACCTCGTAGCCGGAGTCGCGCAGCGTCTTGGCGGCGATGGCGGCCTTCAGCTCCGGCAGGCCCCCGGCCGGGGTGTAGCGGTGGTACTTCGGGTTGCGGCAGGCCTCGATGGCGGCCTCGACGATGTAGCCGGGCGTCGGGAAGTCGGGCTCGCCCGCGCCGAAGCCGATCACGGGGCGCCCGGCGGCCTTGAGGGCCTTCGCCTTGGCGTCGACGGCGAGGGTCGCGGACTCGGAGATCGCGCCGACTCGGGCGGAGACCCGGCGCTCGGTGGGAGGAGTTGCAGCGCTCATGCGGCCCATCGTCCCAGACCCCGGAAGGGCCGGGCGCACAGGTTTCGCCGGGTGTCCTCCCCGGGCCGTCCCGGATCCCGAGGAGGTGGAGACCCGGGGGCTTCAAGGCCGTGTCCGGCCCCATCTGTTCGACGCGGGGCCTCTGACCACGTACACTCTCTGCTCGTTGGCCCTCAGCGACCACTTCCACGGATGCGGTAGGTTGGGGGAGAACCACAAAGGGTCGTAGCTCAATTGGTAGAGCACTGGTCTCCAAAACCAGCGGTTGGGGGTTCAAGTCCCTCCGGCCCTGCTACACACACCGCCAGGTTGTGTGCGCAGGTATGTACTTCATTGCACCGCCGTGCGGCTCCACCCGGGCGCGGCACGGCCGACCCGGAATCAGGTGAGAGACGTGACGGACGCCGTAGGCTCCATCGACATGCCTGATGCCGAGGACGAAGCAGCCGAGTCGAAGAAGAGCCGCAAGGGCGGCAAGCGCGGAAAGAAGGGCCCGCTGGGCCGTCTCGCGCTCTTCTACCGGCAGATTGTCGCCGAGCTGCGCAAGGTCGTCTGGCCGACTCGCAGCCAGTTGACGACGTACACGACGGTTGTGATCGTCTTCGTCGTCGTCATGATCGGTCTGGTGACCGTGATTGACCTTGGCTTCCAGGAAGCAGTCAAGTACGTCTTCGGCTGATTCCCGCGGAGGGCGCCCACCCCGGCGCCCCTTTTCGCATGTTCCACCCCATCTGTATCCAGGAAGAAGCAGCCACCGTGTCTGACCCGAACCTGAACGAGTCCGCCCAGGACGAGCTCGACGTCGTCGAGGCGGCCGACGAGGACCAGGCGGAAGCTGCGGACGCCGCTACCGGCGAGCCGGCCGAGGAGACCGCGGTCCACGCCGAGGACGTGGCCGAGGTCGCCGACGACGAGACCGTGGCCGACGAGGTCGCGGACGACGAGGGCGAGGACGCCGACGGCGCCGCTGGGACCGAGGCCGCGGAGGACGAGGCCGAGGAGTCCGGTGAGGACGAGGCCGCCGAGCCGGCCGCTCCGGTCGACGCGGTCACCGCGCTCCGCGAGGAACTGCGCGGTCTGCCCGGCGAGTGGTACGTGATCCACACCTACGCGGGCTACGAGAAGCGCGTGAAGGCCAACCTGGAGCAGCGCGCCGTCTCGCTGAACGTCGAGGAGTTCATCTACCAGGCGGAAGTGCCCGAGGAAGAGATCGTCCAGATCAAGAACGGCGAGCGCAAGAACGTCAAGCAGAACAAGCTCCCCGGCTATGTCCTCGTCCGCATGGACCTGACGAACGAGTCCTGGGGCGTCGTGCGCAACACCCCCGGCGTCACCGGTTTCGTGGGCAACGCCTACGACCCGTACCCGCTGACCCTGGACGAGATCGTCAAGATGCTCGCCCCGGAGGCCGAGGAGAAGGCCGCCCGTGAGGCCGCCGAGGCCGAGGGCAAGCCGGCTCCGGCCCGCAAGGTCGAGGTCCAGGTGCTGGACTTCGAGGTCGGCGACTCGGTCACCGTCACCGACGGTCCGTTCGCGACGCTGCAGGCCACGATCAACGAGATCAACGCCGACTCGAAGAAGGTCAAGGGCCTCGTCGAGATCTTCGGCCGCGAAACCCCGGTCGAGCTCAGCTTCGACCAGATCCAGAAGAACTAGTCCCTTCTGGACCACACGCCTCCGAACAGGTCAGAACGGGTCTCGCGCCCGCTCTGACCTGCTCGGTTTTTGGCCGCACGGTTATACCCGTTATCGTTGTGCGGTATGCCTCCATCCGGATGACTCGGATGGTGGCTGAAAACTCTCACTAGGACCCGGAGAGAGCAATGCCTCCCAAGAAGAAGAAGGTCACGGGGCTGATCAAGCTCCAGATCAACGCGGGCGCCGCCAACCCGGCTCCGCCGGTCGGCCCCGCGCTCGGTCAGCACGGCGTGAACATCATGGAGTTCTGCAAGGCCTACAACGCCGCGACCGAGTCGCAGCGTGGCATGGTCGTGCCGGTGGAGATCACGGTCTACGACGACCGCTCCTTCACCTTCATCACCAAGACTCCGCCGGCCGCCAAGCTGATCCTCAAGGCCGCGGGCGTGAACAAGGGCTCCGGCGAGCCGCACAAGACCAAGGTCGCGAAGATCACCCGCGACCAGGTCCGCGACATCGCCACCACGAAGATGCCCGACCTGAACGCCAACGACCTGGACGCCGCCGAGAAGATCATCACCGGCACCGCCCGCTCCATGGGCATCACGGTCGAGGGCTGACCAGCCCCGTTCGACCTGTGGGAGGGCCCGCGCTGGCCCGTACCACACCTCCGTACCTGAACCACCAGGAGAAGAAGTGAAGCGCAGCAAGGCTCTCCGCGGCGCGGACGCCAAGATCGACCGGGAGCGCAACTACGCCCCCCTCGAGGCCGTCCGTCTCGCCAAGGACACCGCCGCCACCAAGTTCGACGGCACCGTCGAGGTCGCCTTCCGCCTGGGCGTTGACCCGCGCAAGGCCGACCAGATGGTCCGTGGCACCGTGAACCTTCCGCACGGCACCGGTAAGACCGCCCGGGTCCTGGTCTTCGCGACCGGTGACCGTGCTGCGGCCGCGGAAGCCGCTGGCGCCGACATCGTCGGCTCCGACGAACTGATCGACGAGGTCGCGAAGGGCCGTCTGGACTTCGACGCCGTCGTCGCCACCCCGGACCTCATGGGCAAGGTCGGCCGCCTCGGCCGCGTCCTCGGCCCGCGTGGTCTGATGCCGAACCCGAAGACCGGCACGGTCACGATGGACGTCGCGAAGGCTGTGACGGACATCAAGGGCGGCAAGATCGAGTTCCGTGTCGACAAGCACTCGAACCTGCACTTCATCATCGGCAAGGTCTCCTTCGACGAGACGAAGCTGGTCGAGAACTACGCCGCGGCGCTGGAGGAGATCCTCCGTCTCAAGCCGTCCGCCGCGAAGGGCCGCTACATCAAGAAGGCGACCCTGACCACCACGATGGGCCCCGGCATCCCGCTGGACTCCAACCGCACCCGCAACCTCCTCGTCGAGGAGGACCCGGCCGCCGTCTGAGTCTGACGGCAGTCGCGGGTCTCGCGCACTGAAGCCGGCCCCCGCAGCTCTCCGGAGCCGCGGGGGCCGGCTTTTCGGTACGCGGCGCCGGGCGCGCCGGCCGCCGGTGGCGGACGGGCACCACCACCAGCTGGCCCGGAGGCGCGCTGGTCGGCGCGCCGCCCGCCGCCCGGCACGGCGCCGGGCGGCGGGCGGCCGCGGGTGCGAGCGACGCCGCGCGAACCCACTGGCGCGGCCGGGCCGGTGCCGGGCCGGAGCGGCGCCGGGCCGGAGGTGGGAACGGCGACCGCGCCGGGTCTCCCCGCGCGCAGCCGCCAGGCCCCCGCCGGGCCTCTCCGCGCACCGCCCCGCAGGCCCCGAGGCGAGGTCGCGCACCGTCCCGCGGCAACGCCGGGCCTCCCCGCGCACCGATCCGCAGGCCCCGTCGGCGAGGCGGCGCATCGCCGACTGACCGGCCCGCCGGCGAGGCCGCGCGGCGCCTCTCGCCGGCCCGCCGACGGCCGCTCCGCCGGTCCGGCCGCTCACCCGATCGGCCCGATTTGCTTGACGGGGAACCATTCGCGTACTGTTCCACAGAAGCCAAAGACCGCTGGTTGTCGCTGTGCTCCGCAAGGGGTGCGGCTACCGAAGGATCCGCTAGCTGCGGACGGCCCGCGCAGGTGACCGTGGAAGTACTCCCGGACGTATGTCCGGTCGAGTCCAGCCCCGTGCGCCTGCGCCGGGGCGTTTGTTTTGCCCAGCCCCTTCTGCGCGGTCCTCATCACCCGGAAGGAGGCCGAGGCTCATGGCGAGGCCCGACAAGGTCGCAGCTGTCGCGGAGATGACGGACAAGTTCCGTAACTCCGACGCCGCTGTCGTTACCGCGTACACCGGTCTTACCGTCGCGCAGCTCAAGCAGCTGCGTCGTTCACTCGGTGAGAACGCTCAGTACCGTGTGGTGAAGAACACGCTGACCAAGATCGCGGCCAATGAGGTCGGGATCGAGCTGGACGAGCACCTCGCGGGCTCGACCGCTGTCGCCTTCGTGACCGGGGACCCGGTCGAGGCGGCGAAGGGTCTTCGTGACTTCGCCAAGGAGAACCCCGCTCTCGTCATCAAGGGCGGCGTCGTCGACGGCAAGCCGCTGTCCGCCGACGAGATCAAGAAGCTTGCGGACCTCGAGTCCCGCGAGGTTCTGCTCGCCAAGCTGGCGGGCGCCATGAAGGGCAAGCAGTCCCAGACTGCCGCGCTCTTCCAGGCGCTTCCCTCGAAGTTCGTCCGCACCGCGGAGGCGCTTCGTGCCAAGCAGGCCGAGCAGGGCGGTGCCGAGTAATTCGGCTCGCGCATTGACCGGCGCCCACTAGGGCGACGGTCTCAGCGGGCCCACGTACGCCCGCCTCACATGTACATCCGGCACCAGCCGAATTAGTGGAAGGACCGCCACCATGGCGAAGCTGTCTCAGGACGACCTGCTCGCGCAGTTCGAGGAGATGACCCTCATCGAGCTCGCCGAGTTCGTGAAGGCGTTCGAGGAGAAGTTCGACGTCACCGCCGCCGCCCCCGTCGCCGTCGCCGCCGCCGGTGGCGCCGCTGCCGGTGGTGCCGAGGCCGCTGTCGAGGAGCAGGACGAGTTCGACGTCGTCCTCACCGGCGCCGGCGACAAGAAGATCCAGGTCATCAAGGTCGTGCGTGAGCTGACCTCGCTGGGTCTGAAGGAGGCCAAGGACCTCGTCGACGGCACCCCGAAGCCGGTTCTGGAGAAGGTCAACAAGGAGCAGGCCGACAAGGCTGCCGAGTCCCTCAAGGCCGCCGGCGCCTCGGTCGAGGTCAAGTGACCTTGCGAGTCCTCTGACTCGTACAGACGCCCTTCACGGGCGTTGCCAAGGGCGATCACCCGTTCGGGTGGTCGCCCTTCGGCGTTGCCGTGGTGTCCGTCTTGCAGTCCGGGCCACGGCGGGTATGGTGATCTTCGCCGTGCGCCCGGAAGGCCCCGGGGCCTTGACGAACCGCACGCAGCGCGCAATTCTCAGGACGCGTCGTCACGACGATCCGGATCCGAGGCATGGATCGACGGACGAACGGGCAGTATCGATGTGCGCCAACGGCGCGAGGTGACGCGGAGTTGAGAGCAACGAGGGAAGCGATTTACTCGCCCTGGACATCAGTGGGCCAAGTGGCTACACTGACCCTTTGCGCTGCCTGTTAGCTGCCTCCTGCCCGTCACCAGGGGCATACCCTCGCAAGAGCACAGTGGACCGAAGCCCTGACCAGGGATTCTGTCTTCGTGTCCTGCTTGGGACCGGTACGCGCGTAGTGAGTCCGAGCCCTCGGAAGGACCCCCTCTTGGCCGCCTCGCGCAACGCCTCGACCGCGAATACGAACAACGGCGCAAGCACCGCCCCGCTGCGCATCTCCTTTGCAAAGATCAAGGAGCCCCTCGAGGTTCCGAACCTCCTCGCGCTGCAGACCGAGAGCTTTGACTGGCTGCTCGGCAACGCCGCGTGGAAGGCTCGTGTCGAGGCGGCTCTGGAGTCCGGACAGGACGTCCCCACCAAGTCCGGTCTGGAGGAGATCTTCGAGGAGATCTCGCCGATCGAGGACTTCTCCGGGTCGATGTCGCTGACCTTCCGCGACCACCGCTTCGAGCCTCCCAAGAACTCGATCGACGAGTGCAAGGAGCGCGACTTCACGTACGCCGCGCCGCTCTTCGTCACGGCCGAGTTCACCAACAACGAGACCGGCGAGATCAAGTCCCAGACGGTCTTCATGGGCGACTTCCCGCTCATGACCAACAAGGGCACCTTCGTCATCAACGGCACCGAGCGTGTCGTGGTGTCGCAGCTGGTCCGCTCGCCGGGTGTCTACTTCGACTCCTCCATCGACAAGACGTCCGACAAGGACATCTTCTCCGCCAAGATCATCCCGTCCCGGGGTGCCTGGCTGGAGATGGAGATCGACAAGCGCGACATGGTCGGTGTCCGCATCGACCGCAAGCGCAAGCAGTCCGTGACCGTCCTCCTGAAGGCCCTCGGCTGGACCACCGAGCAGATCCTGCAGGAGTTCGGCGAGTACGAGTCGATGCGCGCCACCCTGGAGAAGGACCACACCCAGGGCCAGGACGACGCGCTGCTCGACATCTACCGCAAGCTCCGTCCGGGCGAGCCGCCGACGCGCGAGGCCGCTCAGACGCTGCTCGAGAACCTCTACTTCAACCCCAAGCGCTACGACCTCGCGAAGGTCGGCCGCTACAAGGTGAACAAGAAGCTCGGCGCGTCCGTGCCGCTCGACGCCGGTGTGCTGACCGTGGACGACATCATCGCCACGATCAAGTACCTGGTGAAGCTGCACGCGGGTGAGACCGAGACGGTCGGCGAGAACGGCACCCAGATCGTCGTCGAGACCGACGACATCGACCACTTCGGCAACCGTCGTCTGCGCAACGTCGGCGAGCTCATCCAGAACCAGGTCCGTACGGGTCTGGCCCGGATGGAGCGCGTCGTGCGCGAGCGCATGACGACCCAGGACGTCGAGGCGATCACGCCGCAGACGCTGATCAACATCCGGCCGGTCGTCGCCTCCATCAAGGAGTTCTTCGGCACCAGCCAGCTGTCGCAGTTCATGGACCAGAACAACCCGCTGTCGGGTCTCACCCACAAGCGCCGCCTGTCGGCTCTTGGCCCGGGTGGTCTCTCCCGTGAGCGGGCCGGCTTCGAGGTCCGTGACGTGCACCCGTCCCACTACGGCCGCATGTGCCCGATCGAGACCCCCGAAGGCCCGAACATCGGTCTGATCGGCTCGCTCGCCTCCTACGGCCGGGTCAACGCGTTCGGCTTCGTCGAGACGCCGTACCGCAAGGTCGTCGAGGGCCAGGTGACCGACGAGGTCGACTACCTGACCGCCGACGAGGAGGACCGCTTCGTCATCGCCCAGGCCAACGCGCCGCTGACCGACGAGCTCCGGTTCGCCGAGAGCCGCGTGCTGGTCCGCCGCCGTGGCGGCGAGGTCGACTACGTCGCGCCCGACGACGTGGACTACATGGACGTCTCGCCGCGCCAGATGGTGTCGGTCGCGACCGCCATGATCCCGTTCCTCGAGCACGACGACGCCAACCGTGCCCTCATGGGCGCGAACATGATGCGCCAGGCCGTTCCGCTCATCAAGGCGGAGGCGCCGCTGGTCGGCACCGGCATGGAGTACCGCTGTGCCACCGACGCCGGCGACGTCATCAAGGCCGAGAAGGACGGTGTCATCCAGGAGGTCTCGGCCGACTACGTCACCGTCGCCAACGACGACGGCACGTACACCACGTACCGCGTCGCGAAGTTCTCCCGCTCCAACCAGGGCACCTCGGTCAACCAGAAGGTCGTCGTCTCCGAGGGCGACCGGGTGATCGAGGGCCAGGTCCTCGCCGACGGCCCGGCCACCGAGAACGGTGAGATGGCGCTCGGCAAGAACCTGCTGGTCGCGTTCATGCCGTGGGAGGGTCACAACTACGAGGACGCGATCATCCTGTCGCAGCGCCTCGTGCAGGACGACGTCCTCTCCTCGATCCACATCGAGGAGCACGAGGTCGACGCCCGTGACACCAAGCTCGGCCCGGAGGAGATCACCCGGGACATCCCGAACGTCTCCGAGGAGGTCCTCGCCGACCTCGACGAGCGCGGCATCATCCGGATCGGTGCCGAGGTCGTCGCCGGCGACATCCTGGTCGGCAAGGTCACGCCCAAGGGTGAGACCGAGCTGACCCCGGAGGAGCGCCTGCTCCGCGCGATCTTCGGTGAGAAGGCCCGTGAGGTCCGTGACACCTCGCTGAAGGTGCCGCACGGCGAGACCGGCAAGGTCATCGGCGTACGCGTCTTCGACCGCGAGGAGGGCGACGAGCTTCCCCCCGGTGTGAACCAGCTGGTGCGCGTGTACGTGGCGCAGAAGCGGAAGATCACCGACGGTGACAAGCTCGCCGGCCGTCACGGCAACAAGGGTGTCATCTCCAAGATCCTGCCGATCGAGGACATGCCGTTCCTGGAGGACGGCACCCCGGTCGACATCATCCTCAACCCGCTGGGTGTGCCGTCCCGAATGAACCCGGGACAGGTGCTGGAGATCCACCTCGGCTGGCTCGCCAGCCGCGGCTGGGACGTCTCCGGCCTGGCCGACGAGTGGGCGCAGCGCCTCCAGGTGATCGGCGCCGACAAGGTCGAGCCCGGTACCAACGTCGCCACGCCCGTCTTCGACGGTGCGCGTGAGGACGAGCTGGCCGGCCTGCTCCAGCACACCATCCCCAACCGCGACGGCGACCGCATGGTGCTGCCGTCCGGCAAGGCGAGGCTGTTCGACGGCCGCTCCGGCGAGCCGTTCCCGGAGCCGATCTCGGTCGGCTACATGTACATCCTCAAGCTCCACCACCTGGTCGACGACAAGCTCCACGCGCGTTCGACCGGTCCGTACTCGATGATCACCCAGCAGCCGCTGGGTGGTAAGGCCCAGTTCGGTGGCCAGCGCTTCGGTGAGATGGAGGTGTGGGCGCTGGAGGCATACGGCGCCGCCTACGCCCTCCAGGAGCTGCTGACCATCAAGTCCGACGACGTCACCGGCCGTGTGAAGGTCTACGAGGCCATCGTCAAGGGCGAGAACATCCCTGAGCCCGGCATCCCGGAGTCCTTCAAGGTGCTCATCAAGGAGATGCAGTCCCTGTGCCTCAACGTGGAGGTGCTGTCCTCGGACGGCATGTCCATCGAGATGCGCGACACCGACGAGGACGTCTTCCGCGCTGCGGAAGAGCTCGGCATCGACCTGTCCCGGCGCGAGCCGAGCAGCGTCGAAGAGGTCTGACGGGTCTGGTCGGGGCCTCCTCGTGAGGCCCCGGCCCTGCCCCGGACCCGTACAGACCATGATTGAGACTCAACCCTGAGAGGGATTGACGCATAGTGCTCGACGTCAACTTCTTCGACGAGCTGCGGATCGGCCTGGCCACCGCGGACGACATCCGTCAGTGGTCCCACGGCGAGGTCAAGAAGCCGGAGACCATCAACTACCGCACCCTCAAGCCCGAGAAGGACGGACTCTTCTGCGAGAAGATCTTCGGTCCGACCCGGGACTGGGAGTGCTACTGCGGCAAGTACAAGCGTGTCCGCTTCAAGGGCATCATCTGTGAGCGGTGTGGCGTCGAGGTCACCCGCGCTAAGGTGCGCCGTGAGCGGATGGGCCACATCGAGCTGGCCGCTCCCGTCACCCACATCTGGTACTTCAAGGGCGTCCCGTCCCGCCTGGGCTACCTGCTGGACCTGGCCCCGAAGGACCTCGAGAAGGTCATCTACTTCGCCGCGTACATGATCACGTACGTGGACGAGGAGCGCCGCACGCGCGACCTGCCCTCGCTGGAGGCCCACGTCTCCGTCGAGCGCCAGCAGATCGAGAACCGCCGCGACGCCGACCTCGAGGCCCGCGCCAAGAAGCTCGAGACCGACCTGGCCGAGCTCGAGGCCGAGGGTGCCAAGGCCGACGTGCGCCGCAAGGTGCGCGAGGGCGCCGAGCGTGAGATGAAGCAGCTCCGCGACCGCGCCCAGCGCGAGATCGACCGTCTCGACGAGGTGTGGAGCCGCTTCAAGAACCTCAAGGTCCAGGACCTCGAGGGCGACGAGCTGCTCTACCGCGAGCTGCGCGACCGCTTCGGCACGTACTTCGACGGTTCGATGGGTGCCGCGGCGCTGCAGAAGCGCCTGGAGTCCTTCGACCTGGAGGAGGAGGCCGAGCGTCTCCGCGAGATCATCCGTACCGGCAAGGGCCAGAAGAAGACCCGTGCGCTCAAGCGCCTCAAGGTCGTCTCCGCGTTCCTGCAGACCAGCAACAGCCCCAAGGGCATGGTGCTGGACTGCGTGCCGGTCATCCCGCCGGACCTGCGTCCGATGGTGCAGCTGGACGGTGGCCGCTTCGCGACCTCCGACCTGAACGACCTGTACCGCCGCGTCATCAACCGCAACAACCGCCTCAAGCGTCTCCTTGACCTCGGTGCCCCCGAGATCATCGTGAACAACGAGAAGCGGATGCTGCAGGAGGCCGTCGACGCCCTGTTCGACAACGGCCGCCGCGGCCGCCCGGTCACGGGCCCCGGTAACCGCCCGCTGAAGTCCCTCAGCGACATGCTGAAGGGCAAGCAGGGCCGGTTCCGCCAGAACCTGCTCGGTAAGCGAGTCGACTACTCGGCGCGTTCCGTCATCGTCGTCGGCCCGCAGCTCAAGCTGCACCAGTGCGGTCTGCCCAAGGCCATGGCGCTGGAGCTCTTCAAGCCGTTCGTGATGAAGCGCCTGGTCGACCTGAACCACGCGCAGAACATCAAGTCGGCCAAGCGCATGGTCGAGCGCGGCCGCACCGTGGTGTACGACGTCCTCGAAGAGGTCATCGCCGAGCACCCGGTGCTGCTGAACCGCGCGCCCACCCTGCACCGCCTCGGCATCCAGGCCTTCGAGCCGCAGCTGGTCGAGGGCAAGGCCATCCAGATCCACCCGCTCGTCTGCACCGCGTTCAACGCGGACTTCGACGGTGACCAGATGGCCGTGCACCTGCCGCTGTCCGCGGAGGCGCAGGCCGAGGCCCGCATCCTGATGCTGTCCTCGAACAACATCCTCAAGCCGGCCGACGGCCGTCCGGTCACCATGCCTACCCAGGACATGGTGCTGGGCCTCTTCTTCCTCACCACGGACGAGGAGGAGCGCGAGGTGCGCGGCGAGGGCCGCGCGTTCAACTCCACCGCCGAGGCGATCATGGCCTTCGACGCCCGGGAGCTCTCGCTCCAGGCGAAGGTCGACATCCGCTTCCCGATCGGCACCGTCCCGCCGCGTGGCTGGACCCCGCCGGTCGCCGAGGAGGGTGAGCCGCAGTGGCAGCAGGGTGACTCGTTCCGCCTGCGGACGACCCTGGGCCGCGCGCTCTTCAACGAGCTGCTGCCCGAGGACTACCCGTTCGTCGACTACTCGGTGGGCAAGAAGCAGCTCTCCGAGATCGTCAACGACCTCGCCGAGCGCTACCCCAAGGTCATCGTGGCGGCGACGCTCGACAACCTGAAGGCGGCCGGCTTCTACTGGGCGACCCGTTCCGGTGTCACCGTCGCCATCTCCGACGTCGTCGTTCCCGAGGCGAAGAAGGAGATCGTCAAGGGCTACGAGGCGCAGGACGAGAAGGTCCAGAAGCAGTACGAGCGCGGTCTGATCACCAAGGAAGAGCGCACGCAGGAGCTCATCGCGATCTGGACCAAGGCGACCAACGAGGTCGCCGAGGCGATGAACGCGAACTTCCCCAAGACGAACCCCATCTTCATGATGGTTGACTCGGGTGCCCGAGGAAACATGATGCAGATGCGGCAGATCGCCGGTATGCGTGGTCTGGTGTCGAACGCCAAGAACGAGACCATCCCGCGTCCGATCAAGGCGTCCTTCCGCGAGGGCCTGTCCGTGCTGGAGTACTTCATCTCCACGCACGGTGCCCGTAAGGGTCTGGCGGACACCGCCCTGCGTACCGCCGACTCGGGTTACCTCACCCGTCGTCTGGTGGACGTCTCGCAGGACGTCATCATCCGCGAGGAGGACTGCGGCACCGAGCGCGGTCTGAAGCTGCGGATCGCCGAGCGCGACGCCGACGGCGTGCTGCGCAAGGCGGACGACGTCGAGACCTCCGTGTACGCGCGGATGCTCGCCGAGGACGTCGTCGTGGACGGCAAGGTCATCGCGCCGGCCAACGTCGACCTGGGTGACGTGCTCATCGACGCCCTGGTCAACGCGGGCGTCGAGGAGGTCAAGACCCGCTCGGTCCTGACCTGTGAGTCCGCGGTCGGCACCTGTGCCTTCTGCTACGGCCGTTCGCTCGCCACCGGCAAGCTGGTCGACATCGGTGAGGCGGTCGGCATCATCGCCGCCCAGTCCATCGGTGAGCCCGGTACCCAGCTCACGATGCGTACCTTCCACACCGGTGGTGTGGCCGGTGACGACATCACCCAGGGTCTGCCCCGTGTCGTCGAGCTCTTCGAGGCCCGTACGCCCAAGGGTGTCGCCCCGATCTCCGAGGCCTCCGGCCGCGTGCGGATCGAGGAGACGGAGAAGACCAAGAAGATCGTCGTCACCCCGGACGACGGCAGCGACGAGACGGCGTACCCGATCTCCAAGCGCGCCAAGGTCCTGGTCACCGAGGGCGACCATGTCGAGGTGGGCCAGAAGCTCACCGCGGGTGCCACCAACCCGCACGACGTGCTGCGCATCCTCGGCCAGCGCGCCGTCCAGGTCCACCTGGTCGGCGAGGTCCAGAAGGTCTACAACTCGCAGGGCGTGTCGATCCACGACAAGCACATCGAGATCATCATCCGGCAGATGCTGCGCCGCGTGACGATCATCGAGTCCGGCGACGCGGAGCTGCTGCCGGGCGAGCTGGTCGAGCGGTCGAAGTTCGAGTCCGAGAACCGTCGTGTGGTCACCGAGGGCGGTCACCCCGCCTCCGGCCGTCCGCAGCTGATGGGTATCACCAAGGCCTCGCTCGCCACCGAGTCGTGGCTGTCGGCGGCGTCCTTCCAGGAGACGACCAGGGTCCTCACCGACGCGGCGATCAACGCCAAGTCGGACTCCCTGATCGGCCTCAAGGAGAACGTCATCATCGGTAAGCTCATCCCGGCCGGTACGGGCCTGTCCCGCTACCGCAACATCCGGGTCGAGCCGACCGAGGAGGCCAAGGCCGCGATGTACTCGGCCGTCGGCTACGACGACATCGACTACTCGCCGTTCGGCACCGGCTCCGGCCAGGCCGTCCCGCTGGAGGACTACGACTACGGTCCGTACAACCAGTAAGCGAGCAGTTCGAGCCGCTTGAGAAGGGCGGCCACCCCGTTTCGCACGGGGTGGCCGCCCTTCGGCGTTTCCCGGGCCGCCGGGACGTTATGATCCGGTTCGGCGCTGGGCGTGAAAGCCCGTTCCAGGACGGGGAGTTGGGAAGGCGGGGGAGTGGAGACGGCTCGGCTCTCGTTCGGCCTGGCGGCAGCGGTGGTCGTCCCCCTCGGGGCGGGCTGGCATCGCTCCCGGGCCGGACTGACCGTTCTGTTCTCGCTCGGCTACGGGCTCTACGCCATAGCCCCCTACCGCGACGAGGGCCGGCCGTGGGGCGCTCTGGCCGCGGCCGCCCTGCTGGCGGGTTCGGTGGCCCTGTGGCACCGCTCGGCGGACGCCGGAGGCGTGGGGCTCACCCTCACACTTCCCCTGTCCACGGGGAACCTGCCGCTGTCCAGGCGCCTGGGTGCGGCCGCCTTCGGGGCGGCTGTCCTGCTGTCGTCGTGGGTGGCGGGCGCGACGACCGCCTCGCTCGGTGCCGACCTGCTGCTGAGCGACCGCGCGGCCGTGGTTCTCTCCGCTCTCCTCATCGCCGTGTTCGGTGGCGGTGTGCTGGCCGCGGTCGCCACCGGGCCGGTGGTCCGGGAGATCGAGTCCCTTCCGGCCGGCCCCGAGCGGGACGCCGCCACGGAGTTCATGAACAGCGGCGGGCGGGCCATCGGCCTGCTGGAGCGGGGTCTCCTCTTCGCCTTCCTGGCGGCCGGGCAGCCGGAGGCGGCCGCGCTGGTGCTCGCGGCCAAGTCCCTGGCGCGCGTTCCGGCGGCGGACCACGGCACCCATGCCTCCGAGTACTTCCTGATCGGTACCCTGGCGAGCGTCATCGCGGCGCTGACGATGAGCATGGCCGCTCGCGCGGTGATGGGGCTGCCCGTCCTCTAGGAGAGCTTGTGGAGCTGACCGAGCACCCGCTGATCCGGAAACTGCTGGCGCTCGGCCTCCCGGCCGCCGACTACGTGATAGCGGGGAGCGGGCCACTGCTCGCCCACGGTCTCAGGGACACGGTCGGGGACCTCGACATCGTCGCCCGTGGAGCGGCGTGGCGGATGGTGCTGGGCCGGGCCGATCCCGTGCCGGCGCCCTCCGGTCACGGCCGCGTGGTGATGCTCTGCGGAGGCGGGATCGAGGTCTTCGACCGCTGGCTGCCGGGTACTCGTGACCCCGACGAGATGATCAACGGCGCGGAGTGGGTGCGCGGCATCCCCTTCTGCCCCTTGCGTGAGGTCCTGATGTGGAAGGAGCGGTACGACCGGGAGAAGGACCGGGAGGACGTCCGGCTGATCCGGGAACACCTCCGGAACGCCCGGACCGGTCGCGCCGAGGTCTCGCCGGACATGCCGTGAGGGCAGGTGGCTGACCGTGCTCCTCCGCATTTGTTTTGACCCCAGTCCATACGGTAGGTACGCTCAGACCTTGTGCCTGGGGTGTGCCTGGGCTCCTGTGCGTGTCCTCAACCGCATGGCGAGTCGAGCATCGGCCACCGCGATCTGCGCCCCTTCCCGCCTCGCGGCGGGAGTTCGCAGCATTCGACACACCCGACCGCGTGGGTCGGCGACGTTCCAGGTTAGCTTTACTAACGGCACACAGAAACCGGAGAAGTAGTGCCTACGATCCAGCAGCTGGTCCGGAAGGGCCGGCAGGACAAGGTCGAGAAGAACAAGACGCCCGCACTCGAGGGTTCCCCTCAGCGTCGCGGCGTCTGCACGCGCGTGTTCACGACCACCCCGAAGAAGCCGAACTCGGCCCTGCGTAAGGTCGCGCGTGTGCGTCTGACCAGCGGGATCGAGGTTACGGCCTACATTCCGGGTGAGGGACACAACCTGCAGGAGCACTCCATCGTGCTCGTGCGTGGCGGCCGTGTGAAGGACCTGCCGGGTGTTCGTTACAAGATCATCCGCGGCTCGCTCGACACCCAGGGTGTCAAGAACCGCAAGCAGGCCCGCAGCCGCTACGGCGCCAAGAAGGAGAAGTAAGAATGCCTCGTAAGGGCCCCGCCCCGAAGCGCCCGGTCATCATCGACCCGGTCTACGGTTCTCCTCTGGTGACCTCGCTCATCAACAAGATCCTGCTCAACGGCAAGCGTTCCACCGCCGAGCGGATCGTCTACGGCGCCATGGAAGGCCTCCGCGAGAAGACCGGCAACGACCCGGTCATCACGCTGAAGCGCGCCCTCGAGAACGTCAAGCCGTCTCTTGAGGTCAAGTCCCGCCGTGTCGGTGGCGCCACCTACCAGGTGCCGATCGAGGTCAAGCCCGGTCGTGCCTCCACCCTCGCGCTGCGCTGGCTGGTCGGTTACTCGCGCGCCCGTCGTGAGAAGACCATGACCGAGCGCCTGATGAACGAGCTGCTCGACGCCTCCAACGGCCTCGGCGCCTCGGTCAAGAAGCGCGAGGACACGCACAAGATGGCCGAGTCCAACAAGGCCTTCGCGCACTACCGCTGGTAGTCGCACCCACATCGAGACCGAGAGAAGACTGAAGCCTTATGGCTACCACTTCGCTTGACCTGGCCAAGGTCCGCAACATCGGGATCATGGCCCACATCGACGCGGGCAAGACGACCACCACCGAGCGCATCCTCTTCTACACCGGTGTTTCCTACAAGATCGGTGAAGTCCACGACGGCGCTGCCACGATGGACTGGATGGAGCAGGAGCAGGAGCGCGGCATCACGATCACGTCCGCCGCGACGACCTGCCACTGGCCGCTCGAGGACGTCGACCACACCATCAACATCATCGACACCCCGGGTCACGTCGACTTCACCGTCGAGGTGGAGCGTTCCCTGCGTGTGCTCGACGGTGCCGTGACGGTGTTCGACGGCGTGGCCGGCGTCGAGCCGCAGTCCGAGACCGTGTGGCGTCAGGCGGACCGCTACGGCGTTCCGCGTATCTGCTTCGTCAACAAGCTCGACCGCACCGGTGCCGAGTTCCACCGCTGCGTGGACATGATCAGCGACCGCCTGGGCGCGACGCCGATCGTCATGCAGCTCCCGATCGGTGCCGAGGCCGACTTCAAGGGCGTCATCGACCTCGTCCGCATGAAGGCCCTGGTGTGGTCCGCCGAGGCCGCCAAGGGCGAGATGTACGACGTCGTCGACATCCCGGCCACGCACACCGAGGCCGCCGACGAGTGGCGCGGCAAGCTCCTCGAGACCGTCGCCGAGAACGACGACGAGATCATGGAGCTGTACCTCAACGGCGAGGAGCCGTCCGAGGAGCAGCTGTACGCGGCCATCCGTCGTGTCACCATCGCCTCCGGCAAGTCCGACGGCACCACGGTCACCCCGGTGTTCTGTGGCACCGCGTTCAAGAACAAGGGCGTCCAGCCCCTGCTCGACGCGGTCGTGCGCTACCTCCCCTCCCCCGTCGACATCGAGGCCATCGAGGGCCACGACGTCAAGGACCCGGAGACGGTCGTCAAGCGCAAGCCGTCCGACGACGAGCCGCTGTCGGCGCTGGCGTTCAAGATCATGAGCGACCCGCACCTCGGCAAGCTCACCTTCGTCCGGATCTACTCCGGTCGCCTGGAGTCCGGCACCGCGGTGCTGAACTCGGTCAAGGGCAAGAAGGAGCGCATCGGCAAGATCTACCGTATGCACGCGAACAAGCGTGAGGAGATCGAGTCGGTGGGCGCCGGCGACATCATCGCCGTGATGGGTCTCAAGCAGACCACGACCGGTGAGACGCTGTGCGACGACAAGAACCCGGTGATCCTGGAGTCCATGGACTTCCCGGCGCCGGTCATCGAGGTCGCCATCGAGCCCAAGTCCAAGGGTGACCAGGAGAAGCTGGGTGTCGCCATCCAGCGTCTCGCGGAGGAGGACCCCTCCTTCCAGGTGCACACCAACGAGGAGACCGGCCAGACCGTCATCGGCGGTATGGGCGAGCTTCACCTCGAGGTGCTCGTCGACCGCATGAAGCGCGAGTTCAAGGTCGAGGCCAACGTCGGCAAGCCGCAGGTCGCCTACCGCGAGACGATCCGCAAGACCGTCGAGCGCGTGGACTACACCCACAAGAAGCAGACCGGTGGTACCGGTCAGTTCGCCAAGGTGCAGATCGCGATCGAGCCGATCGAGGGCGGCGACGCCTCGTACGAGTTCGTCAACAAGGTGACCGGTGGCCGTGTGCCGAAGGAGTACATCCCTTCGGTGGACGCCGGTGCGCAGGAGGCCATGCAGTTCGGCATCCTCGCGGGCTACGAGATGACGGGCGTCCGCGTCACGCTTCTCGACGGTGCCTACCACGAGGTGGACTCCTCCGAGCTCGCGTTCAAGATCGCCGGTTCGCAGGCCTTCAAGGAGGCCGCGCGCAAGGCCAGCCCCGTGCTGCTCGAGCCGATGATGGCTGTCGAGGTCACCACGCCCGAGGACTACATGGGCGAGGTCGTCGGCGACATCAACTCCCGCCGTGGCCAGATCCAGGCCATGGAGGAGCGGGCGGGCGCCCGGGTCGTCAAGGGCCTGGTGCCGCTTTCGGAGATGTTCGGCTACGTCGGCGACCTCCGCAGCAAGACCTCGGGTCGCGCAAGCTACTCGATGCAGTTCGACTCCTACGCCGAGGTTCCCAGGAACGTCGCCGAGGAGATCATCGCGAAGGCCAAGGGCGAGTAACTCTTCGGAGTCCACGCTTTAGGCTTGTCACCGGATACTCCGGGGCCACCCGTGCGGATCGCGCGGGTGCCTCGGGGGGCCGGTATCCCAGCAAAGATCACCTGGCGCCGATGAACCAAGGCGTACAGAACCACTCTCAGGAGGAACCCCGTGGCGAAGGCGAAGTTCGAGCGGACTAAGCCGCACGTCAACATCGGCACCATCGGTCACATCGACCACGGTAAGACGACCCTCACGGCCGCCATTACCAAGGTGCTGCACGACAAGTACCCGGACCTGAACGAGGCTTCGGCCTTCGACCAGATCGACAAGGCTCCTGAGGAGCGTCAGCGCGGTATCACCATCTCCATCGCGCACGTCGAGTACCAGACGGAGTCGCGTCACTACGCGCACGTCGACTGCCCGGGTCACGCGGACTACATCAAGAACATGATCACCGGTGCTGCCCAGATGGACGGCGCCATCCTCGTGGTCGCGGCCACCGACGGCCCGATGCCGCAGACCAAGGAGCACGTCCTCCTGGCCCGCCAGGTCGGCGTCCCCTACATCGTCGTCGCGCTGAACAAGGCCGACATGGTGGACGACGAGGAGATCCTGGAGCTCGTCGAGCTCGAGGTGCGTGAGCTCCTCTCCGAGTACGAGTTCCCCGGCGACGACGTTCCGGTCGTCAAGGTCTCCGCTCTGAAGGCGCTCGAGGGCGACCCGGAGTGGGCCGAGTCGGTCCTCAACCTGATGAACGCCGTCGACGAGGCCATCCCGCAGCCGGAGCGCGACGTCGACAAGCCGTTCCTCATGCCGATCGAGGACGTCTTCACGATCACCGGTCGCGGTACGGTCGTCACCGGCCGTATCGAGCGTGGTGTCCTGAAGGTCAACGAGACCGTCGACATCATCGGCATCAAGACCGAGAAGACCACCACCACGGTCACCGGTATCGAGATGTTCCGCAAGCTGCTCGACGAGGGCCAGGCCGGTGAGAACGTCGGTCTGCTCCTCCGTGGCATCAAGCGCGAGGACGTCGAGCGCGGCCAGGTCATCATCAAGCCGGGCTCGGTCACCCCGCACACCGAGTTCGAGGCCCAGGCCTACATCCTGTCGAAGGACGAGGGTGGCCGTCACACCCCGTTCTTCAACAACTACCGCCCGCAGTTCTACTTCCGTACCACGGACGTGACCGGCGTCGTGACCCTCCCCGAGGGCACCGAGATGGTCATGCCGGGCGACAACACCACCATGTCGGTCTCGCTGATTCAGCCGGTCGCCATGGAGGAGGGCCTGAAGTTCGCCATCCGTGAGGGTGGCCGGACCGTCGGCGCCGGCCAGGTCACCAAGATCAACAAGTAATTGTTGGTTTGACCTGGTAGCTCCACACGAGCACCAGCGAGGGCCCCGCACCGTCAGGTGCGGGGCCCTCCTGCTGTTCCGGGCGCCGGCCGGGCGCGGCGGGTCCCGCCGGGCCGGGGGGCGGCGGGTCGGTGATGCCGTCTCGCGGACGGATGCCGCAAGGCCGGGTGTCATCCGGCCTGGCCCGTGACGGATCCTCCGGGCGGTGTCCGGGCCGGCCGCGGGCCCGCACCGCCAGTCGGGCCTCGCGGAACCCTCGGCGGCCAGGGCAGCCCTTCCTGGGACGGCCTCGGCGGCCAGTGCGGCCTGGTGGACGGCCTCGGCGGCCAGTGCGGCGCGGCTCAGCCCTGGGTACGGGCCTGCGGCGCCCACGTCCACGGATAGCCGTCCGCGCCCAGCCCCACCGCCACCGGCCCGCCGGGCCCCACGCGCAGGGTGGCCGACTCCAGGGCCACCGTCCCCCGCGTACGGGTGGCGACGCTCCCGTCCGGCCCGCGGAACACCACCTGCCCGCGCAGGTCCCTGCCGAGCAGCAGCGCACCTCCGGGCGCGCCGGCCGCGGCGACCGGCCCGTACCCGTCGAACGCCGTCCGCCCGGTCGCCGTGCCGTCCAGCCGCACCCCCGTCAGCTCCTTCTTCGCGGGGGCCCGGAAGTACAGCTCCAGGCCCCCGCCGGGAGCCGCGGCCACCGCGACCGGGCCCCCGGACAGCGGCAGCGCGGCGTCCGGACGGAAGACGAGCGGGGCGCCGGGGGAGTCCTGCGTCCAGTGGTGGACGCGCTCCCGGCCGGCCGCGAACAGGTGCACCCGGCCCGCGCCGTCCACCGCGGCGGCCAGCCCGTCCTGGACCTCGGCCCCGCCCAGGTCCCGCCACGGCCCCCACGTGCCGTCGCTCTCGCGGACCCGGCCGCTGACGCCCTTGTCGGCGTTGCGCACGAAGAGGTGGACCCGGCCGTCCCCGCCCGTCACCGCCACCGGCACGCCCAGCCGCCGCCCCCGGTCGTCACCGCGCTCCGGGTTGCCGAGCCCGGTCCAGGCGCGGAACGGGCCGCCCGGCGCGTCCTGCTCCAGCAGCACGATCTCCCGCTTGTTGGCGTGCCCGTGGCCGCCCAGCGCCGCGAACCGCAGCCCGAACAGCAGCTGCCTGCCGTCCGCGAGCCGTGCCGAGCCGAGTCCGGGCGCCAGCGGCCCGCCGCCCAGGTCGTCCGGCTCGCCCCACTGCCCGCTGCCGGCCCGCGTCTCGTGCCAGCGCACCGCGCGCAGGCCCAGCACCCCGTACGCCACCAGTCGCCCGTCGGGTCCGGCGGCGACGACCGGGCCCGCGTCCGGGTAGCGGTAGTGGGTGGCGCGCACCCAGCCCTTCTTGTTGGTGAGCGGGCGGGTGCCGCCCACGCTGTAGTCGCCGCAGCCGCCGCTGTTGCCGCACTGCCACGACGGGTCGCCGCCGTACGGGACGAGGTGCGCGGCCTTCTCCCGGAGCACCTGGGCGGGGAGGTTCTTGGGCCAGTGGCGGTTGTAGTAGCCGCGGAACGACGTGGCGAGGAAGCCGGGTATCGCGCCGCCGTCCTCCGTCGCGTCGGCCACCCAGCGGACCATGGCCGCCCAGCTGAAGCAGGCGACCGCGGTGTGGTCGGCGTGGTCGGAGTAGCCGCGCTGCTCGGAGTCCTTCCTACGGGTCTCCTCGTCGCTGTGCTGGATGTCGGGGTCCGGGTCCAGGGTGTGGATCACCGTGGGCCGGTACTGCTCCATCAGCCCCACCAGGACGTCGACGAGGGCGTCGTAGTCGTAGGTGTCGGCCTTGCGCACCGGGGAGTCGTCGGCCACGACGGTGCGCAGGCCGAGCGCCCGGTCCTTCCACAGGCTGGGCAGCGCCGTCCAGCGGCGCGGGGCGTGCATGGCGAGGTTGAGGAAGATCAGCTCGACCCGGCGGTTGCCGTGGGTGAGGGTGTTGATCTCGGCCCGCCGGTCGCCCCGCAGAGTGATGACGCCCTTGCGCCAGGCGGTGAACCTGTCCAGGCCCAGCATCCGCGCGTACGCCTGGCGGAGGCCCTGGTGGCGGGCGGAGGAGTAGGCCGCCTTGTCGGCGACGGTGTCCTTCCGGCCGGGTATGTGGTTCTTGCCGTCGTGCTCGCCGGCGGTGACGTAGACGGAGACGAGTGGGACTCCGGCGTCCACCATCCGCTGGCTGTCGGGGTTCATGAAGTACAGGTCGTCGTCCGGGTGCGCGGCGATCTGCATCAGCTGGGCGCGGCGCGAACTGGCGACCGGCATCCCGGGCGCCGGGTCGGCGCTGGGGCCGCCCCGCCGGGGCGCGGGCACCGAACAGCCGGTGACGGCAGCCAGGGCGAGCGCGGCGGCGGAGGCGACGACACCCCGGCGCCCGGGCCGGAAAGCGGCAGGGCGCAGCCCTGACACGGTTCTGTCCTTCACGTGTGGTGCTCCGTCCGCTTCCCCCCGCAGCGGATGCCCCCGACTGCGTACCGTCGACTCGGCGGTGGCGGCGGGGCGGGTCGGGCCCCGGTCCGCGACCGTACGTTCGGACAGACGGATTATCGGCGGGCAAGGTTGCCCTGACCGGCCACCGGCTGCGGCACGGGCCCGCGGCGGCCGGGCGGGGCGCGAACCCGGTCGCGGCCCGGCCCGCGCCTGCCGGCTCTGGCGCCGAGGCCCGCGCCACCTGCGCGCGCCGGGTGGCCAAGGTGGATGCCATGCCGCGCAACTGCCGCCGCCGGCCCGCGCCCGTGTGATGCCGGGCGACGCCGAGGAGGGCCGGCGTGAACGCGCGCGGAAGAGCCGGTCGTCCGGCGGGCGTCACGGCGGGCGACCGGCTCTCCCGGCGCCCCGCCCCGCCGTGCTGGCGGTGGGGGGGCGTGGCCGCCGTGGTGTTCCCGAGCGCCACCGCCGACCGTTGGTTCAGGCTGTCGCTCCGTGCGGGCGACGACGAGCCCCGGCCGGCGTATCCGGCTCGCCTGCTGTGCGACCGCCACATCATGACCGCGGTAGAGGCACGCGATCATGTCCAGCAGGCCCGCCGCCGCCCGTGGATGCCCGGCGAGGAGGCCCGCTTACGGAGCGGCGGGGGCTGCACGGGACGACGGCCCTGGCCGTCCTGCTCCTGCCGCAGTGCGCCGACAAGCGGGTGGCGGACCGCCCACTGTCCTCACCGTGGTTCCGGTTCTCCGCCATCCATGGCCGCCGCGTGCCAGGCCTGAATTGGGCGTGGTGCACTGCCGCCCGTGCCTGGAGCCGGGTGCGGGCGGCCGGCCGTGGCGCGGACCCGCCGTGACCTCCGCGCGGCGGGGCGGGTGCGCCGCGTCTCCGGCCTCGGGTGGCGCGTACTCGGTGCCTCCGCGTCGGGAGGCCGGGCTTCGGACGTCCCTTCACGTACGGGCTGGGGGCCCGCCCATCCTGGGGGCCGGCGTCGGCGTTTCCGGGTGCCCCGGCGGTCCAGGTGGCCCCGGTGGTGCCACGGCCGGTCCACCAGGCTCATCCGGCCCACCGGGCCCACTCGTCCAGGTCGATCGCGTTCTTCGCCCGGGTCGTGGACTCCTCCGACGCCGGGCCGCCCGGGTTCTCCGTCGCCAGCGCCTGGCTGGCAGCCGGGACGAACGGCCGCATCCGCGACGCGTACCGCGAGAACTTCATCGACGGCCGGCAGCCGGGGGGAGTCAGTCGTCCCCGAAGACGTCCTCCACGGACAGCGCGGTGACGGCACGGGTGAGTTGGCGGTGCGCGGTTTCGGGGTCCTTGCAGCCGGTGACGAGGCGGTCCCACACATCGGGGGGAACTTCGACGCCGCGCTGCTCCAGCAGGATCAGAATGGCCTGCGCCCAGCCTTCCGCCCAGCCCTCCGCCCGGCCTTCGTCCCGGATCTCTTCGGCGATGGGCGACGTGAAGAAGGAGGGATCGAGAGCCATCGGCAGGTCTCCGGGTGAGCGGCGGGTCGGGTCGCGTGCGAGGGTCGGCCACGGAGAGTGACCGACCCTGATCCGGTGCTGCCCATGGACAGCACCGGGTGCTACTCCTCGGCGAAGATCCCCTCGGCGGACGTGGCGGTGGGGGCCCGCAGCAGCCATCGGTGCAGGACGTCGAGGTCGTCGCAGCCGGTGATGCGCGCCCGCGTCTCGTCGGGGACCTCGACGCCGCGCTGTGCCAGCAACAGCAGGATGCTCTCCGCGACACCTGTCGCCCGGCCCTCGGCTCGTCCTTCGGCCCGGCCTTCGTCCCGGACTTCTTCCGCGATGGGCGACGTGAAGAACGACAGATCAACGGCCATCAGGTGCCTCCACAGCTGTGCGGCCGGGCGACTGCCCAGGCCTTGTGCGATGAGTTCGGCGAGGGGGTACGAGAGCTCTTGTGGTACGTCGCGCAGGGCGCCGGAGACTGCCTTCAGTATGGCATCGAGGTCCGGATCACCGGCGTGTGCGATGGCGGCCAGCGTGGTGAGCGCCAGGTCCTTCCGGGCTTCGGCGGTGCTGGTGATCACCGGCATGTTGTGCGGACCGACCACCAGGGGGCGCAGGGTGAGCGCGGCCCACTGGGCCGGGCCGATGTGGACCGGGCGGGCGGCCCATTCGGCGGTCGCCCGGTCCTGGCAGACGACCAGCAGCAGTGGCGGAAGCCGGTACTTCGTGTGCAGGTAGGACAGGTAGTACGCCCAGCTCGCGGGCTTCGTGACGTCCTTCTTTCCCTGTGCCTCGACGGCCAGCAGGAAGGACCCGTCCTCCTCCGTGTCGAACCGGAGCAGTGTGTCCACGCGGCGTTCGACGGGCCTGGCCTCGGTGAGGTCGGTCGGCAGGACCGTGATGGACGTGGGAGGCGGTAAGGAGATGCCCAGCACCTCGGAGACACGGGTGAAGAGCTCCGGGTACTCCTGGAAGATGCGGTGCATCGCCTCATGGGGTGAACTGACCATGCGGTTCCTGTCGAGGTGAGGTAAGTGGCCCGGTACTCGACGCGGCGCCGGGCCGGCAGTGAAGTGGAACGGCCGGGAGGGTGCTCGGACCGGTGGTCCGCCGGGTGGCGCCCGTGGTCAGGCCCTCGCCCGGAATGCTGGTCCCGGCCGGGGGCCGCCGTGAGTCCGGGTCGGGTGTCGGGGCGAGCGTAGAACGGGAAACCGGCCCGGAAGGTCGCCCAATTGAGCGATTCACTCCTGTGAGTGAGGCCGCCCGGCGGGTGGGAGGGGTGGTGTCCGGCCTGGGCCGCCGGAAGACGTGGAGGCGGTCGCCACGTGCGGCGACACGAGGTTTAGCTCGGCCCACACCGTCTTGCCCGGCACCGGCTCGGGCACCACTCCCCACCGGTCGCTCAGAGCCTCCACGATCACAAGCCCCCGCCCCGACTCGTCGCCGTCGGTGGACGGCGCGGAGTGGCACGGGAGTACGGATGCGTGGCAGGGCGGGAGTGATCATCAGACGGATATGCCGGGAGGGCCGACTGGCGGAACAGTAGGTTGGGCAGGAGCGAACGTCGTTGACGAGGGGGAGTCCATGACCTGGGACCAGTGGACACAGATCAAGACCGAGGCGACGGCCCGCCAGGAGGCCCAGACGCGTCTGAACCAGGTTGCCCCGGCAGGGGGCGGGGGTACCACGCCCGACCTGGCCGCGAGCACAGCCCGGAAACAGGCAGCCGCGAAGGCGATCGGTGAAGACCTGGAGCCGGGCGTACGCAGGGACGGCGAGCATGCTGCGGAGAGCACACGCACCGCGGTCAAGGAGTTCGGCCCAAGGGATGGGTACGGCTGGGACACCTCGAACGCCCTCAAGAAGGCGCAGGAGACGTGGCAGAAGCAGGTCATGACGCTGCTCGGTCGCTTGGCGGCGGAAAGGGGCCTCTTGACCAGGACGGCGGTCGAATTCGGGAACATTGAGCTCGACATCGCCGCGCGGATGGCGCGAGAGTCCAGGATCAACAGCGCCTGACCAGTTGGCCAACCGTTTCGGGGAGGGGACGTGCCGACCTACCACGAAGTCATGAGCACCGACCTGTCCAAGCTCATCACGGCGGCGGACAAGTGGGAGGAGAGTGCGGGAAAGTTCAAGAAACTTGAGGATCAGTACAAGCGGGCTGTCCATGCGATCCCGCTTCAGCCGTCCTGGTCAGGGCTCAGCGCTCAAGCCGCCAATGACCGTTTCAGCGTGACGCTCAAAGAGTTCCAGGGAGCGCAGCAGGAGGCGATGGCCGTGGCCTCTGTCCTGCGCCAGGCCCATACGCAACTCACCGACCTGCGGAACAGGCTCAAGGCTGTGCGTGCAGATGCCGTCAAGGACGGCATGCGGGTTTCCGACCAGGGCGTCGTTGTTTTCGATACGGCGCTACTCGATCAAAGCGTGCGCGCCGCGTACCTGCATGATCCCGACTACCGGCGGAGCGCCCAGGAGAGGGCGGACGAGTGGACTCAGCGTCTCAGCGAGGCGGTCAAGGCTGTCAGTGACGCCGACGACGGCGTGCGTGTCGCCCTGGAAGCGGCCGTTCGCGACTCCGATTCTCTCGACGGCACATTCAACGGATTCAACAGAAGGCCGGCGGCCAGCCCCTATCCCTCCCTGGAGGAGGCTGGTAAGGCTGCCAACATGCCCGAGGGCAGGAAGGCGATCGCGGAGTGGTGGCGGGACCTCCATCCGGTGACTCGGGGCATTCTTCTCAAGGAGCGAGGGGACGAACTGCGGACAGCGGGGATCATGGACCCGCAGTACACATGGGAGTCGGCCGACAAAGGCTCGGGAGCGTATGCCACGGAAGATCCCACGCCCGGGGACGTGCGGCTCCATGCGCTCGCCCTGAGCATGGCGACGGCCGGAGATGTCATCGGGGAAGTCGGAGCATCCCGGAACATGCTGCATTACCTCAGTGGTACTGGTACGCCGCTCGATCTCGATGTGGACCGGATCCTGAGCGACGATTCCGACTTCCGCTCGTGGGTCGAGACGGACCATCTGGCGCACAACAAGGAACGGTGGCGACGAGAGGCGCTGGACGAGTTCCAGCGAGCGGGAGGTGACAAGGCCGTAGTCGTCCCTGTCGAGAGCAGGACAGCGCACAGGACACTGCCCAGCGACGAATGGTTCCATGCCGTCGGGGCCAATGCGCACAATGTCTCGGGAGTGGTCACCGTCACCCCTGGTCCGCAGGGCAGGACCCCTGGAGTCTCGCTCGAGTACCAGGTGAACATGTGGGATCGCTACAACTGGGATTCGGGGAAGTCGACGACCTTCCCGGGCGGCATCGTCATCAAGGACGACGACATGGGGCGGCTGCACACGGTGGGCATCGCGCGGGAGTTCGACATGCGGGGCAGCAGTTCCCCCTACACCTACGACCTGAGCAACCCAGCGCCGCCCGCCGTATCCCCGGAAGACCAAGGACGTGAAGGCACGCGCACTGACGTGTCGCGGGGCGAGGAGAAGAACCGGTGAGGCACACGCGCAGGGCAGTAGGGCGCCGTACGGCCGGCTCCGCAGCCGTCGCGGCGACTGTGCTGGCGCTCTCCGCCTGCACAGCCGGACACGGTGACCGCATCGTCGGCGACGACCGGTACCCGTACTGGCAGAAGGAGGCAGGGGCGCCCGAAGCCGCCGCCTTCATGAAGGTGCGGGTGCCCCCCGGCGCTACTGAGGTGAAGGGCGCCGTGCGGGTGCAGCCAGGGGAACGCGTCTACCTGTTGTCCTTCCTCACCGACCAGAAGACCGCCAAGTCCGTAGCCGACGATCTGCGCCCCGAGCACCCTCTGGAGGCGCAGGGGCTCTCCTCCTCGCTGAGCGGCGACGGGTTCCAGCACCTGGGCCTCACCCCGCCGCAGCAACTCGAGGGGGTTCGTTCGACAAGTGCGTGCCCTCCGTGTGCCGGTGATGCACGGCGGAGTCACGTCCAAGCAGTCGAGATGCATGTGGGAGACGGCATGGGCGACCGGGTCCGGGTCTACTTGGCCGCGTACTGAGCCGGGCCCTCGTAGCCGGCAGGGTTCCTGTCCACGCGAGGTGCCGGTACGGCGGTCCAGGCGTTCACCGGCTGCGGCGCGTGGAACGCCCGGTCGCGGTCGACGCGGTGCCCACGCGCCGCCGCCCTGGCGTCGGGGCGCACGTCGTGGCGTACGCCTCCGAGCGCTGAGCGCCGACCCCGCACGCACCGCGCCCCGCACCCGGCCCGGCCGGGTGCGGGGCGCGTGTGTCCGCCCTGCCTCAGCCCGTCAGCTTGTACGAGCAGGGCTTGACGATCTTGCCGCCTCCGTTGTCGGAGACCTGCTCGCCGTCCACGGTGATCGTGCACGCCGCCGCCGTGAGCATGCCGTTCTCGCCCTCGACCGTGCCGGGCGTCACGATGATCAGGCGGCCCACCTTCTTCTCCGCGCCCTCCGGGGTGATCGTGGCCGTCCGCTTCCACGGCAGGGTGACCGTCTCGGTCTTCGACTCGTCAAGGGTCCACATGACCATGGCCCGGCCCTTGCCCCGCACCTCGATGGTCACCTCGCGCGGGGTGCCCTTGCCCGTGGAACCGCCGCCCGGCTTTCCGGACCCCGACGGCGGCTGGGGCTGCGACGAGGACTGGGACGGCTGGCCGGCGGGGTCCTTCGCGGAGTCCTCGGCGCTCCCTCCGCAGCCCGTCAGCAGGCCCGTGGCCAGGACGACCGCCGTCGCGACGACTGTGTTGCGCATGTTTCCCCCATGATCGGCTTCCGGGCGGGCGGCGCCGCGCCCCGGACGGTCAGCGATCTTAGTCAGCGGCCGTCATCGGGGGCGCGGGTGGATGGCGCCGGGACCCGCAGGCGGGCTCCACGAGGCGACCAGCAGTGGCTGGGCGGCGGGAGAGAAGGACCGCGACGGCCGGTGCGGAACCCGGGGGCGGCCCGCGCGAAGACCTCGCGGCGGTTGGCGAGAGCCTCCGAGGCCGTCCGTGGGAGACGGGGGCGGTCCGCGCGAAGCGCGGTGACGGGCCGCGAGGACCCGGGGAACCCGGGCTCCGGGGCGCCGCCGCCCGCGTGCCGCGGTTTGACAGGCAACCCCTCCGGGGTAATCTCTTCGGCTCGATTGGCGTCCGAGAGGACCCGTATGGCAGACTATCCGGGTTGCTCGGTTGAGTGCCGATGCTGCGCGCCTCCCGCCGGGAGGACCGGAAGCAAGTCCCACAGTACTCGTCGTCTCTGATCAGGGACGGACGTACGGGAATCTTTCGGGAAGCGTGGGCGGGGCGCCGACCAGGCACCCGGTGGCCACTGCGAAGTAAACGCAGTCTGTCCCCGGCTCGCGGTCCTCGGGCCCGCACCCCCTTGGTTGGGAAATCCTTCGGGACTTCTCCGTAGAGGGGTTGCGACACGCCCGACCGCGTGGGTCGGAGACAAAGTGCGTGCCACCAGGTACCAGAGCGTTACGAGAGACAGGACTACTGAGTAGCCATGGCGGGACAGAAGATCCGCATCCGGCTCAAGGCCTACGACCACGAGGTCATCGACTCCTCGGCGAAGAAGATCGTCGAGACGGTGACGCGCACTGGTGCGTCGGTCGCGGGCCCGGTGCCGCTGCCCACTGAGAAGAACGTGTACTGCGTCATCAAGTCGCCGCACAAGTACAAGGACTCGCGCGAGCACTTCGAGATGCGCACGCACAAGCGCCTCATCGACATCCTCGACCCCACGCCGAAGACGGTCGACTCGCTCATGCGCCTCGACCTGCCGGCTGGTGTCGACATCGAGATCAAGCTCTGAGGTGACGCGCGAGATGGCTAAGAACATTAAGGGCGTCCTGGGCGAGAAGCTCGGCATGACCCAGGTCTGGGACGAGAACAACCGGGTTGTCCCGGTGACCGTCGTCAAGGCCGGGCCCTGCGTCGTCACCCAGGTCCGCACGAACGACATCGACGGCTACGAGTCGGTCCAGATCGCCTTCGGCGAGATCGACCCGCGCAAGGTGAACAAGCCCCTCAAGGGTCACTTCGCCAAGGCCGACGTCACCCCGCGCCGCCACCTGGTGGAGCTGCGTACCGCTGACGCCAGCGAGTACACGCTCGGCCAGGAGATCACCGCTGCCGTGTTCGAGTCGGGCGTCAAGGTCGACGTCACCGGCAAGAGCAAGGGCAAGGGCTTCGCCGGTGTCATGAAGCGTCACAACTTCAAGGGCCTCGGCGCCGGTCACGGCACCCAGCGCAAGCACCGCTCGCCCGGTTCCATCGGTGGCTGCGCCACCCCGGGCCGTGTGTTCAAGGGCCTCCGCATGGCGGGCCGTATGGGCAACGAGCGGGTCACCACCCAGAACCTGACCGTCCACGCCGTTGACGCGGAGAAGGGCCTGCTGCTCATCAAGGGCGCGGTTCCTGGTCCGAACGGCGGCCTCGTCCTGGTCCGTACCGCGGCCAAGGGGGCCTGAGGTAACGATGAGCACCATTGACATCCTTTCGCCGGCAGGCGACAAGGCCGGGACCGTCGAGCTCCCCTCGGAGATCTTCGACGCGAAGACCAGCGTTCCGCTGATCCACCAGGTCGTCGTCGCACAGCTGGCCGCTGCCCGCCAGGGCACGCACAAGACCAAGACCCGTGGCGAAGTCCGCGGTGGCGGCAAGAAGCCGTACCGCCAGAAGGGCACCGGCCGCGCCCGTCAGGGCTCGACCCGCGCCCCGCAGTTCGCCGGCGGTGGCGTCGTCCACGGCCCCGTGCCGCGTGACTACTCGCAGCGCACCCCGAAGAAGATGAAGGCCGCCGCCCTGCGCGGTGCCCTCTCGGACCGGGCGCGTCACTCCCGTATCCACGTCGTCACCGGCGTGGTCGAGGGCGAGGTCTCCACCAAGGCCGCCAGGACGCTGTTCGGCAAGATCTCGGAGCGCAAGAACCTGCTCCTGGTCGTCGACCGCGCCGACGAGGCCGCGTGGCTGTCCGCCCGTAACCTGCCCCAGGTGCACATCCTGGAGCCGGGCCAGCTGAACACGTACGACGTGCTCGTCTCTGACGACGTGGTCTTCACCAAGGCCGCCTTCGAGTCCTTCGTGTCTGGCCCTCAGGCCGCTGAGACCGAAGGGAGCGACGCCTGATGTCCGAGGCGACCGTCACCAGCAAGACCTACACGGACCCGCGTGACATCCTCGTCAAGCCGGTCGTGTCGGAGAAGAGCTACGCGCTGCTGGACGAGAACAAGTACACGTTCGTCGTCGACCCGCGCGCGAACAAGACCCAGATCAAGCAGGCCGTCGAGGCGGTCTTCTCGGTCAAGGTCACCGGGGTCAACACGATCAACCGCCAGGGCAAGCGCAAGCGCACCCGCACCGGTTTCGGCAAGCGCGCCAACACCAAGCGCGCCATCGTGACCCTCGCCGAGGGCGACCGTATCGACATCTTCGGCGGCCCGACCTCCTGACGGAGGTCGAGTCGTCCGGAATCGGACGAGGACTGAGAAATGGGTATCCGCAAGTACAAGCCGACGACCCCGGGCCGTCGTGGCTCCAGCGTCGCCGACTTTGTCGAGATCACGCGGTCCACGCCGGAGAAGTCGCTGGTCCGCCCGCTGCACAGCAAGGGCGGCCGTAACAACACCGGTCGTGTGACCGTCCGTCACCAGGGCGGTGGCCACAAGCGCGCCTACCGAGTGATCGACTTCCGTCGTCACGACAAGGACGGCGTGCCGGCCAAGGTCGCTCACATCGAGTACGACCCCAACCGCACCGCGCGTATCGCGCTGCTCCACTACCTGGACGGCGAGAAGCGCTACATCATCGCCCCGCGCGGTCTCTCGCAGGGCGACCGGGTCGAGAACGGCCCCGGCGCCGACATCAAGCCCGGCAACAACCTGGCGCTGCGCAACATCCCGGTCGGTACGACCATCCACGCCATCGAGCTGCGGCCCGGCGGCGGCGCGAAGTTCGCCCGCTCCGCGGGTGCCTCCGTGCAGCTGCTGGCGAAGGAGGGCCAGATGGCCCACCTGCGCATGCCGTCGGGTGAGATCCGCCTGGTCGACGTCCGCTGCCGCGCCACGATCGGCGAGGTCGGCAACGCCGAGCAGTCGAACATCAACTGGGGTAAGGCCGGCCGCAAGCGCTGGCTGGGCGTTCGCCCGACCGTTCGCGGTGTGGCGATGAACCCGGTTGACCACCCGCACGGTGGTGGTGAGGGCAAGACCTCCGGTGGTCGCCACCCGGTCTCGCCCTGGGGTCAGAAGGAGGGTCGTACTCGTTCTCCCAAGAAGGCGAGCAACAAGTACATCGTCCGCCGCCGCAAGACGAACAAGAAGCGCTAGGAGCGGGTTTAGATGCCGCGCAGTCTCAAGAAGGGGCCCTTCGTCGACGACCACCTGATCAAGAAGGTGGACGCCCAGAACGAAGCAGGCACCAAGAACGTCATCAAGACCTGGTCCCGTCGCTCGATGATCGTCCCGGCCATGCTGGGCCACACGATCGCGGTGCACAACGGCAAGACCCACATCCCGGTGTTCGTCACCGAGTCGATGGTCGGCCACAAGCTCGGCGAGTTCTCGCCGACTCGCACCTTCCGCGGCCACGTCAAGGACGACCGGAAGTCGAAGCGCCGCTAACGCGGGGTGGAACGACTATGACTAACACCGAAGGGACAACCATGGAAGCCAGGGCCCAGGCGCGGTACATCCGCGTCACGCCCATGAAGGCCCGCCGAGTGGTGGACCTCATCCGTGGCATGGATGCCACGGAGGCTCAGGCGGTCCTGCGTTTCGCTCCGCAGGCCGCAAGCGTGCCGGTCGGCAAGGTGCTGGACAGCGCCATCGCCAACGCCGCGCACAACTACGACCACACGGACGCCTCGTCGCTGTTCATCAGCGAGGCGTACGTAGACGAGGGCCCGACCCTGAAGCGGTTCCGTCCGCGTGCCCAGGGCCGTGCCTACCGGATCCGCAAGCGGACCAGCCACATCACCGTGGTCGTCAGCAGCAAGGAAGGAACCCGGTAATGGGCCAGAAGGTAAACCCGCACGGGTTCCGGCTCGGCATCACCACCGACTTCAAGTCGCGTTGGTACGCCGACAAGCTGTACAAGGACTACGTCAAGGAAGACGTCGCCATCCGTCGGATGATGACGTCCGGCATGGAGCGCGCCGGCATCTCGAAGGTTGAGATCGAGCGCACCCGTGACCGCGTGCGGGTGGACATCCACACCGCGCGTCCCGGCATCGTCATCGGCCGCCGTGGTGCCGAGGCCGACCGCATCCGCGGCGACCTCGAGAAGCTCACCGGCAAGCAGGTCCAGCTGAACATCCTCGAGGTCAAGAACCCCGAGGTCGACGCTCAGCTCGTGGCCCAGGCCGTTGCCGAGCAGCTGTCCTCCCGCGTCTCCTTCCGCCGCGCCATGCGCAAGAGCATGCAGTCGGCGATGAAGGCGGGGGCCAAGGGCATCAAGATCCAGTGTGGTGGCCGTCTCGGCGGCGCCGAGATGTCCCGCTCGGAGTTCTACCGCGAGGGCCGTGTGCCGCTGCACACGCTCCGCGCGAACGTCGAGTACGGCTTCTTCGAGGCCAAGACGACCTTCGGCCGCATCGGCGTGAAGGTCTGGATCTACAAGGGCGACGTCAAGAACATCGCCGAGGTCCGCGCCGAGAACGCCGCTGCCCGTGCCGGCAACCGCCCGGCCCGTGGTGGCGCTGACCGCCCCGCCGGCCGTGGTGGCCGGGGTGGCGAGCGTGGCGGTCGCGGTCGTAAGCCGCAGCAGGCCGGTGCCGCTGCCGAGGCCCCCAAGGCCGAGGCCGCTGCCGCTGCTCCGGCTGAGAGCACCGGAACGGAGGCCTGACCGAAATGCTGATCCCCCGTAGGGTCAAGCACCGCAAGCAGCACCACCCGAAGCGCCGCGGTATGGCCAAGGGTGGTACGACGGTTGCGTTCGGCGAGTACGGCATCCAGGCCATGACTCCGGCGTACGTGACCAACCGCCAGATCGAGGCGGCTCGTATCGCGATGACCCGCCACATCAAGCGTGGCGGCAAGGTCTGGATCAACATCTACCCGGACCGCCCGCTGACCAAGAAGCCCGCCGAGACCCGCATGGGTTCCGGTAAGGGTTCCCCCGAGTGGTGGGTCGCGAACGTGCACCCGGGCCGGGTCATGTTCGAGCTGTCCTACCCGAACGAGAAGATCGCACGTGAGGCTCTGACTCGCGCGGCCCACAAGCTGCCGATGAAGTGCCGGATCGTCAAGCGCGAGGCAGGTGAAGCGTGATGTCGGCCGGTACCAAGGCGTCCGAGCTGCGCGAGCTGGGCAACGAGGAGCTTGTTGCCAAGCTCCGCGAGGCCAAGGAAGAGCTGTTCAACCTCCGCTTCCAGGCGGCGACCGGGCAGCTCGAGAACCACGGCCGGCTGAAGGCCGTCCGCAAGGACATCGCCCGGATCTACACCCTGATGCGTGAGCGCGAGCTGGGCATCGAGACGGTGGAGAGCGCCTGATGAGCGAGAAGAACGTGACTGAAGAGAAGACCGAGCGCGGATTCCGCAAGACCCGCGAGGGTCTGGTCGTCAGCGACAAGATGGACAAGACCGTCGTCGTCGCCGTTGAGGACCGTGTCAAGCACGCGCTGTACGGCAAGGTCATCCGCCGTACGAACAAGGTCAAGGCGCACGACGAGCAGAACGCCGCGGGTGTCGGCGACCGCGTCCTCCTCATGGAGACCCGGCCGCTGTCCGCGACGAAGCGCTGGCGCGTCGTCGAGATCCTCGAGAAGGCCAAGTAATCCCTGAGGGGAAACCCCCTCAGGACAGTTCCGCCAGGCTCGGCAGGGGCCGCCCCTCGTCAGAGGAAGCCCCTGCCGGGAACCGGCAGACGATCAGGAGATAGACGTGATCCAGCAGGAGTCGCGACTGCGTGTCGCCGACAACACTGGTGCCAAGGAGATCCTTTGCATCCGTGTTCTCGGTGGCTCCGGTCGCCGCTACGCGGGCATCGGTGACGTCATCGTCGCCACCGTCAAGGACGCGATCCCCGGTGGCAACGTGAAGAAGGGTGACGTCGTCAAGGCGGTCATCGTTCGCACCGTCAAGGAGCGCCGCCGCCAGGACGGCTCGTACATCCGCTTCGACGAGAACGCCGCCGTCATTCTGAAGAACGACGGCGACCCTCGCGGCACCCGTATCTTCGGCCCGGTGGGCCGTGAGCTGCGCGAGAAGAAGTTCATGAAGATCATCTCGCTCGCGCCGGAGGTGCTGTAAGCATGAAGATCAAGAAGGGCGACCTGGTTCAGGTCATCGCCGGCAAGGACAAGGGCAAGCAGGGCAAGGTCATCGCGGCCTTCCCCCGCGAGGACCGCGTCCTGGTCGAGGGTGTCAACCGGGTCAAGAAGCACACCAAGGCCGGCCAGACCGCCCGCGGTTCGCAGACCGGCGGCATCATCACGACCGAGGCCCCCATCCACGTGAGCAACGTTCAGCTCGTCGTGGAGAAGGACGGCAACAAGGTCGTGACCCGCGTCGGATACCGCTTCGACGAGGACGGCAACAAGATCCGCGTTGCCAAGCGGACGGGTGAGGACATCTGATGGCTACCACCACCACTCCGCGTCTGAAGACGAAGTACCGCGAGGAGATCGCGGGCAAGCTGCGTGAGGAGTTCTCGTACGAGAACGTCATGCAGGTTCCCGGCCTCGTCAAGATCGTGGTCAACATGGGTGTGGGCGACGCCGCCCGCGACTCCAAGCTGATCGAGGGCGCCATCCGCGACCTCACCACGATCACCGGTCAGAAGCCGGCCGTCACCAAGGCCCGCAAGTCCATCGCGCAGTTCAAGCTGCGTGAGGGCCAGCCGATCGGTGCCCACGTCACGCTCCGTGGCGACCGCATGTGGGAGTTCCTGGACCGCACCCTGTCGCTCGCGCTGCCGCGCATCCGCGACTTCCGCGGTCTGTCCCCGAAGCAGTTCGACGGCCGTGGCAACTACACCTTCGGTCTCACGGAGCAGGTCATGTTCCACGAGATCGACCAGGACAAGATCGACCGGGTCCGGGGCATGGACATCACCGTGGTCACCACGGCGACCAACGACGAAGAGGGTCGTGCCCTTCTGCGTCACCTCGGCTTCCCGTTCAAGGAGAACTGACCGTGGCGAAGAAGGCTCTGATCGCTAAGGCCGCCCGCAAGCCGAAGTTCGGTGTGCGCGCGTACACCCGCTGCCAGCGCTGCGGCCGGCCCCACTCCGTCTACCGCAAGTTCGGCCTGTGCCGCGTGTGCCTTCGTGAGATGGCTCACCGTGGCGAGCTGCCGGGCGTGACCAAGAGCTCCTGGTAACAACCCTTTCGGGTTGATCCAGGGCTCTCGGTAAGCATCCGGTCGGCAGGAGCCCACCCCCGCATGCCGTAGGCTTGTGGGGTTGGGCGCCTGCCGCCCTGACCGACTTACTACGCCGTAGGTCCCCGCACCGCACCCGTCCCGCCACTGAGTGGGGAGAGGGATGGCGCATACAGGAAACCCCGGCGAGAGAGGCCGAAGGCCAATTCATGACCATGACTGATCCGATCGCAGACATGCTTACGCGTCTGCGGAACGCGAACTCGGCGTACCACGACTCCGTGACCATGCCGCACAGCAAGATCAAGTCTCACATCGCGGAGATCCTCCAGCAGGAGGGTTTCATCACCGGCTGGAAGGTCGAGGACGCCGAGGTCGGCAAGAACCTCGTCCTCGAGCTCAAGTTCGGGCCGAACCGTGAGCGCTCCATCGCGGGCATCAAGCGGATCTCGAAGCCGGGCCTGCGGGTCTACGCGAAGTCCACCAACCTGCCGAAGGTTCTCGGCGGCCTGGGCGTGGCGATCATCTCCACGTCCCACGGTCTCCTGACCGGCCAGCAGGCGCAGAAGAAGGGCGTGGGTGGGGAAGTCCTCGCCTACGTCTGGTAGTCGGGAACGGAGGAAAAGCCAATGTCGCGTATCGGCAAGCTCCCCATCACGGTTCCCGCCGGCGTGGACGTCACCATCGATGGCCGTACGGTCGAGGTGAAGGGCCCCAAGGGCTCCCTGACCCACACCGTTGCCGCGCCGATCGAGATCGTTAAGGGTGAGGACGGCGTTCTCAACGTCACCCGCCCCAACGACGAGCGTCAGAACAAGGCCCTGCACGGCCTGTCCCGCACGCTGGTGGCCAACATGATCACCGGTGTGACCCAGGGGTACACGAAGGCGCTCGAGATCAGCGGTGTCGGTTACCGCGTCGCCGCGAAGGGCTCCAACCTGGAGTTCCAGCTCGGTTACAGCCACCCGATCCTGGTGGAGGCGCCCGAGGGCATCTCCTTCAAGGTCGAGTCGCCGACCAAGTTCTCGGTCGAGGGCATCGACAAGCAGAAGGTCGGCGAGGTCGCCGCCAACATCCGCAAGCTGCGCAAGCCCGACCCGTACAAGGCCAAGGGCGTGAAGTACGCGGGCGAAGTCATCCGCCGCAAGGTCGGAAAGGCTGGTAAGTAAGCCATGGCATACGGCGTGAAGATTGCCAAGGGCAAGGCCTACAAGGGCGCTGCCCTGAAGCGTCGCCACATCCGCATCCGCAAGAAGATCGCGGGTACGACCGAGCGTCCGCGCCTGGTCGTCACGCGTTCCAACCGCGGGATCACCGCTCAGGTCATCGACGACATCGCGGGTCACACCCTCGCGTCGGCGTCCACCCTGGACGCGTCCATCCGCGGCGGCGAAGGCGACAAGTCGGCGAAGGCGAAGCAGGTCGGCCAGCTCGTGGCCGAGCGTGCCAAGGCCGCCGGCATCGAGGCTGTCGTGTTCGACCGTGGCGGCAACCAGTACGCCGGGCGCATCGCCGCCCTGGCGGACGCCGCCCGCGAAGCCGGCCTGAAGTTCTGAGCCGGTTCCGTAGCTCAGCGGAAAACGAAGAGAGGTAATTCCAATGGCTGGACCCCAGCGCCGCGGAAGCGGTGCCGGTGGCGGCGAGCGGCGGGACCGGAAGGGCCGTGACGGCGGCGCAGCTGCCGCCGAGAAGACCGCTTACGTTGAGCGCGTTGTCGCGATCAACCGTGTCGCCAAGGTTGTGAAGGGTGGTCGTCGCTTCAGCTTCACCGCGCTGGTCGTGGTGGGCGACGGTGACGGCACCGTGGGTGTCGGTTACGGCAAGGCCAAGGAGGTGCCGGCCGCCATCGCCAAGGGTGTTGAGGAGGCCAAGAAGCACTTCTTCAAGGTCCCCCGTATCCAGGGCACCATCCCGCACCCCATCCAGGGTGAGAAGGCCGCGGGCGTCGTCATGCTGAAGCCCGCGTCCCCCGGTACCGGCGTCATCGCCGGTGGCCCGGTGCGTGCGGTGCTCGAGTGCGCCGGCGTGCACGACATCCTGTCGAAGTCGCTCGGCTCGTCGAACGCGATCAACATCGTGCACGCGACCGTGGCGGCCCTGAAGGGCCTGCAGCGTCCCGAGGAGATCGCGGCCCGCCGTGGTCTGCCCCTCGAGGACGTGGCCCCCGCCGCTCTGCTTCGTGCGCGTGCTGGGGCGGGTGCGTAATGGCTCGCCTCAAGATCACGCAGACGAAGTCGTACATCGGCAGCAAGCAGAACCACCGTGACACTCTGCGTTCGCTTGGCCTCAAGAAGGTCAACGACGTGGTCGTCAAGGAGGACCGCCCCGAGTTCCGCGGCATGGCTCACACCGTGCGGCACCTCGTGACGGTCGAGGAGGTCGACTGATCATGGCGGAGAACAACCCGCTCAAGATCCACAACCTCCGTCCCGCCCCCGGCGCCAAGACCGCGAAGACCCGTGTGGGTCGCGGTGAGGCGTCGAAGGGTAAGACGGCCGGTCGTGGTACCAAGGGCACCAAGGCCCGTTACCAGGTTCCGGAGCGCTTCGAGGGTGGGCAGATGCCCCTCCACATGCGTCTCCCGAAGCTCAAGGGCTTCAAGAACCCGTTCCGCACCGAGTACCAGGTCGTGAACCTGGACAAGCTCGCCTCGCTCTACCCCGAGGGTGGCGAGGTCACGGTGGCCGACCTGGTCGCCAAGGGCGCGGTGCGCAAGAACAGCCTCGTCAAGGTCCTGGGCCAGGGCGAGATCTCCGTGGCGCTGCAGGTTTCGGTTGACGCCGTCTCCGGCTCCGCCAAGGAGAAGATCACCGCCGCCGGCGGTACTGTCACCGAGCTCGTCTGAGACGGCTCGATGGCCTGAACATCCAACCGGGGATGCCTCTCAAAAGGGGCATCCCCGGTTGGTCGTTCCTAGGGGGGCACCTGCGCCGGTAAGGTGGCGTCCACTGTGTTGCTGTAATGACTTGGGGCTACGCCCCGGGCCGCGCGGATCGTCCACGGGGGCTGTCCGCGCGGAGTGTCACTTATACGTATTCGTCGATCCTCAAGACCGTCACCTCTGACGCATAGCGCGGGGGTCGCAGGAGGCACCGTGCTCACCGCGTTCGCCCGGGCGTTCAAGACGCCCGACCTGCGCAAGAAGCTGCTGTTCACGCTCGGCATCATCGTGCTGTACCGGCTCGGGGCGCACGTCCCCGTGCCCGGGGTCAGCTACGAGGCCGTGCAGATGTGTGTGGACCAGGCCAAGCAGGGCAACAACGGCCTGTTCGGCCTCGTGAACATGTTCAGTGGTGGAGCGCTGCTGCAGATCACGATCTTCGCGCTCGGCATCATGCCGTACATCACGGCGAGCATCATCCTGCAGCTGCTGACCGTGGTCATCCCGCGCCTGGAAGCCCTCAAGAAGGAGGGCCAGACCGGCCAGGCCAAGATCACTCAGTACACGCGCTACCTCACGATCGCCCTGGCGATCCTCCAGGGCACCGGTCTCGTCGCCACGGCCCGCACCGGCGCCCTGTTCAGCGGCTGCCGTGTCGCCGACCAGGTCGTGCCGGACCAGTCGATCTTCGTCACCATCACCATGGTCATCACGATGACCGCGGGCACGGCGCTGGTCATGTGGCTCGGTGAGCTCATCACCGACCGCGGCATCGGCAACGGCATGTCGATCCTGATGTTCATCTCGATCGCCGCCGGCTTCCCCGGCGCGCTGTGGGCCATCAAGGAGAGCGGCAAGCTCGCCAAGGGCTGGATCGAGTTCGGCACCGTCATCCTGATCGGCTTCGTGATGGTGGCCCTCGTGGTCTTCGTCGAGCAGGCCCAGCGCCGCATCCCGGTGCAGTACGCGAAGCGCATGATCGGCCGGCGCTCCTACGGCGGGACCTCGACCTACATCCCGCTCAAGGTGAACCAGGCGGGTGTGATTCCCGTCATCTTCGCCTCGTCGCTGCTCTACATCCCGGCACTGATCGCGCAGTTCTCGAGCTCCACGGCGGGCTGGAAGACCTGGATCGAAGCGCACTTCGTGAAGGGTGACCACCCGTACTACATCACCGTGTACTTCCTGCTGATCGTGTTCTTCGCCTTCTTCTACGTGGCGATCTCGTTCAACCCCGAGGAAGTCGCGGACAACATGAAGAAGTATGGTGGCTTCATCCCGGGTATCCGGGCTGGTCGACCTACTGCCGAGTATCTGAGCTACGTGCTCAACCGGATCACCTGGCCGGGCTCGCTGTATCTGGGTCTGATCGCTCTTGTGCCGACGATGGCGTTGGCGGGCTTCGGTGGCGCGAACCAGAACTTCCCGTTCGGCGGGACGAGCATCCTGATCATCGTGGGTGTGGGTCTGGAGACCGTGAAGCAGATCGAGAGCCAGCTCCAGCAGCGCAATTACGAAGGGTTCCTCCGCTGATGCGTATCGTCCTCGTCGGGCCGCCCGGTGCCGGGAAGGGAACGCAGGCCGCGTTCCTCGCCAAGAACCTGTCGATCCCGCACATCTCCACGGGTGACCTGTTCCGCGCCAACATCAGCCAGGGCACGGAGCTGGGCAAGCAGGCGAAGGCGTACATGGACGCCGGCAACCTCGTCCCCGACGAGGTCACGATCGGCATGGCCAAGGACCGCATGGAGCAGCCTGACGCGGCCGGTGGCTTCCTGCTGGACGGCTTCCCGCGCAACGTCGCCCAGGCGCAGGCGCTGGACGTCATGCTTGACGCCGAGGGCATGAAGCTGGACGCGGTGCTCGACCTGGAGGTCGAGGAGGACGAGGTCGTCAAGCGGATCGCGGGCCGCCGCATCTGCCGCAACGACAGCGCGCACGTCTTCCACGTGACGTACGCCCCGCCGAAGGCCGAGGGCGTCTGCGACGTCTGCGGCGGCGAGCTGTACCAGCGCGACGACGACTCCGAGGAGACCGTCCGCAAGCGACTCGAGGTCTACCACACCCAGACCGAGCCGATCATCGACTACTACAAGGCCCAGGGCCTGGTCGTCACGATCTCCGCGCTCGGCAAGGTCAACGATGTGACCGAGCGTGCCATGGGCGCGCTGCGGGGCCGGGGCGAGCAGGCCGCGTAGCCCCGCCGTACGATCCGTGCTCCGGCCGCGATGCCCCCTGGTGGGCACCGCGGCCGGAGTCTTGCGCGGGACGTGACAGGCCGGAGTCGGCCGTATCGTGGTGGGGTCACCCGTAGACCTTCCGGAAAGGCGTCAGCCGTCATGGTGCAGATCAAGACTCCCGAGCAGATCGCGAAGATGCGCGAGGCGGGGCTGGTCGTCGCCGCCATCCACGCGGCCACGCGCGAGGCGGCGGTTCCCGGCGCCACCACGAAGGACCTCGACGAGGTGGCGCGCAAGGTCCTCGCCGACCACGGGGCGAAGTCCAACTTCCTGGGATACGGCGGGTTCCCCGCGACCATCTGCACCTCCGTGAACGAGGTCGTCGTCCACGGCATCCCCAGCGAGGACGTCGTGCTCAAGGACGGCGACGTCATCTCCGTCGACTGCGGTGCCGTCGTCGACGGCTGGCACGGCGACGCGGCGTACACCGCCTTCGTGGGCTCGGGACACGCCCCGGAGCTGGTCGAGCTCTCCCGGGTGACCGAGGAGTCGATGTGGGCCGGTATCGCCGCGATGAGGAACGGCAACCGCCTGATCGACATCTCCCGGGCGATCGAGACCTACATCCGCCGCCAGCCGAAGCCGGGCGGCGGCAAGTACGGCATCATCGAGGAGTACGGCGGCCATGGCATCGGCACCGAGATGCACATGGACCCGCACCTGCTGAACTACGTCTCGCGCAAGCGCGGCAAGGGCCCCAAGCTGGTGCCCGGCTTCTGCCTGGCGATCGAGCCGATGGTCTCCCTGGGCACGCCGCGCACGGAGGTGCTGGAGGACGAGTGGACCGTCATCACCACGGACGGCACCTGGTCCTCGCACTGGGAGCACTCCGTCGCCCTGACGGAGGCCGGCCCCCTGGTGTTGACGGCTCCGGACGGCGGCAGGGCCAAGCTGGCCGAGCTGGGTGTCACGGCGGCCCCCGATCCCCTCGCCTGAACCGCGTAAGGATCACCAGACGTGGGCACACTTCCCCGATTCGTCTTTTCCAAAGCCCTCGCGTAGACTGATGCGTCGGCTCTCGTGTACCCGTGTGTCCGCACACGGAGGCGAGAGTCGATCAAGGTAGCCGATTCGAAGGGCGAAGCGTGGCCAAGAAGCAAGGTGCCATCGAGATTGAGGGCACCGTGATCGAGTCCCTGCCGAACGCCATGTTCAAGGTAGAGCTCCAGAACGGTCACAAGGTCCTCGCGCACATCAGCGGCAAGATGCGGATGCACTACATCCGTATCCTCCCGGATGACCGGGTCGTGGTGGAGCTGTCTCCGTACGACCTGACGCGTGGGCGGATCGTCTACCGCTACAAGTAGATCTCTTGCCCGTATCCGCCTCGCGCGGGTGCGGCACTGACCCGGAGAACCTCACCCCATGAAGGTCAAGCCGAGCGTCAAGAAGATCTGCGACAAGTGCAAGGTGATCCGCCGTCACGGCCGGGTCATGGTCATCTGCGACAACCTGCGCCACAAGCAGCGCCAGGGCTGACGCACGCCGACCTGCACCTCGCAGTTCTTCGCGCGACGCGAGCAATCTCGTACATACGTAGCGCCCGCCAAGCCCCGGAAGGGGCCGGCGACACCTCCGGCGGGGGCCGGGGACCTGGTCCGTACCTTGTACGGCGGCCACGGAGCGGCGCTGCGGAAGACCCCCGATCACACAGGAGCCATTGAATGGCACGCGTTTCCGGTGTCGACATCCCGCGCGAAAAGCGCGTGGAGGTCGCACTCACCTACGTCTTCGGCATCGGCCGCACCCTGGCGAAGGAGACCCTCGCCGCCACCGGTGTGAACCCGAACACCCGCGTTCGTGACCTGGCCGAAGAGGACCTGGTCAAGATCCGCGAGTACGTGGACAACAACATCAAGACCGAGGGTGACCTCCGTCGTGAGATCCAGGCCGACATCCGCCGCAAGGTGGAGATCGGCACGTACCAGGGTCTGCGTCACCGCCGCGGCCTGCCGGTCCGCGGTCAGCGCACCAGCACGAACGCCCGCACCCGCAAGGGCCCGCGTCGCGCCATCGCCGGTAAGAAGAAGCCGGGCAAGAAGTAGTCCGCAGCGGACGACTGTCCACGGTCTTCGCTGTAGGACCGACCACCTCCCGTAGGAGTTAAGACATGCCCCCCAAGGGACGTCAGGGCGCTGCCAAGAAGGTGCGCCGCAAGGAAAAGAAGAACGTCGCTCACGGCCACGCGCACATCAAGAGCACGTTCAACAACACGATCGTCTCGATCACGGACCCGTCCGGCAACGTGATCTCCTGGGCCTCCGCCGGCCACGTCGGCTTCAAGGGCTCGCGCAAGTCCACCCCCTTCGCCGCGCAGATGGCCGCCGAGTCGGCCGCCCGCCGCGCGCAGGAGCACGGCATGCGCAAGGTCGACGTCTTCGTCAAGGGTCCCGGCTCCGGCCGTGAGACCGCGATCCGCTCCCTCCAGGCCACCGGCCTCGAGGTCGGCTCGATCCAGGACGTCACCCCCACGCCGCACAACGGCTGCCGTCCGCCGAAGCGCCGCCGCGTCTGACGCGGTGCGTCACTGAGACGCACGGCCGTTTTTGCAGGATCCGGGCGGTACGGCTCTTCGGGGGCGTACCGCCCGTACCCTTGCACTATCAGAGGACGTCAAATAGCGGGCGTCCATGACTGAAGGAACACCACCATGCTGATCGCTCAGCGCCCCTCGCTGACCGAAGAGGTCGTCGACGAGTACCGCTCGCGGTTCGTCATCGAGCCGCTGGAGCCGGGCTTCGGCTACACGCTCGGCAACAGCCTCCGCCGTACGCTCCTCTCCTCGATCCCGGGTGCGGCGGTCACGTCCATCCGCATCGACGGTGTCCTGCACGAGTTCACCACCGTGCCGGGCGTCAAGGAGGACGTCACCGACCTCATCCTCAACATCAAGCAGCTGGTCGTCTCCTCGGAGCACGACGAGCCGGTCGTGATGTACCTGCGCAAGCAGGGTCCCGGCCTGGTCACCGCTGCTGACATCGCCCCGCCGGCCGGTGTCGAGGTGCACAACCCCGACCTGGTGCTCGCCACGCTCAACGGCAAGGGCAAGCTGGAGATGGAGCTGACCGTCGAGCGCGGTCGCGGCTACGTCTCCGCCGTGCAGAACAAGCAGCTCGGCCAGGAGATCGGCCGCATCCCGGTCGACTCCATCTACTCGCCGGTCCTCAAGGTCACCTACAAGGTGGAGGCGACCCGAGTCGAGCAGCGCACCGACTTCGACAAGCTGATCGTCGACGTCGAGACCAAGCAGGCCATGCGCCCGCGCGACGCCATGGCGTCCGCCGGCAAGACCCTGGTCGAGCTGTTCGGCCTGGCCCGTGAGCTCAACATCGACGCCGAGGGCATCGACATGGGCCCGTCCCCCACGGACGCCGCCCTCGCCGCCGACCTCGCGCTGCCGATCGAGGAGCTCGAGCTCACCGTTCGTTCGTACAACTGCCTCAAGCGTGAGGGCATCCACTCCGTGGGTGAGCTCGTGGCGCGCTCCGAGGCCGACCTGCTCGACATCCGCAACTTCGGTGCGAAGTCGATCGACGAGGTCAAGGCGAAGCTGGCCGGCATGGGCCTGGCCCTCAAGGACAGCCCGCCCGGATTCGACCCGACCGCCGCCGCCGACGCCTTCGGCGCCGACGACGACGCGGACGCGGGCTTCGTCGAGACCGAGCAGTACTGATCGCTGCCCGTAGGCGTCCGCCTGCGGGGTCCTGACACCGGTACCTGATACGGCCGGTGCAGATCACAAGGAGAAACACCATGCCGAAGCCCGCCAAGGGTGCCCGTCTGGGCGGCAGCGCCGCGCACGAGAAGCTGCTTCTCGCGAACCTCGCGAAGTCGCTGTTCGAGCACGGCCGCATCACCACCACCGAGGCCAAGGCCCGCCGCCTGCGTCCGGTCGCCGAGCGGCTGATCACCAAGGCGAAGAAGGGCGACATCCACAACCGTCGCCTGGTGCTGCAGACGATCACGGACAAGGGCATCGTGCACACGCTCTTCACCGAGATCGCCCCGCGCTACGCCGAGCGCCCGGGTGGCTACACCCGCATCACCAAGATCGGCAACCGTCGTGGCGACAACGCCCCGATGGCGGTCATCGAGCTGGTCGAGGGCGAGATCGCCAAGAAGGCGACCGTCGCCGAGGCCGAGGCCGCGACCAAGCGCGCGGTGAAGGAGGCCGACGAGGCCACCGCCAAGGCCGACGAGGCGAAGGCCGACGAGGCCGAGGCCAAGGCCGACGACGCCAAGGCCGACGACGCCAAGGCCGACGACGCCAAGGCCGACGACGCCAAGGACGCCTGAACCGCGTTCTGACGGCTTGCGGGCCCGCTCCCCTCGTGGGGGCGGGCCCGTTCCGTGTTCTCCCGCTTGAGAGGATGGATCGCGTGAGCGATGAGGTGGAGCCCGGGTTCGTACGGGTGCGGCTGGACCTGTCGTACGACGGCAAGGACTTCTCCGGCTGGGCCAAGCAGGCCGGCGGGCGGCGCACCGTACAGGGCGCGATCGAGGACGCTCTGCGTACCGTGACGCGGTCGTCCCGGACGTACGAGCTGACCGTGGCCGGGCGTACCGACGCCGGGGTCCACGCGCGCGGCCAGGTGGCCCATGTGGACCTCCCGGAGGCGCTGTGGGCCGAGCACCGGGACAAGCTGCTGCGGCGGCTCGCCGGCCGGCTGGCGCACGACGTACGGGTGTGGCGGGTCGAGGAGGCCCCGCCCGGCTTCAACGCTCGGTTCTCGGCGATCTGGCGGCGCTACGCCTACCGGGTGACCGACGACCCCGGCGGCGTCGACCCGCTGCTGCGCGGGCACGTGCTGTGGCACGACTGGCCGCTGGACGCCGACGCCATGAACGCCGCCGCCGAGCGGCTGCTGGGCGAGCACGACTTCGCGGCGTACTGCAAGAGGCGTGACGGCGCCACCACCATCCGCACGCTCCAGGAGCTGCGGTGGCGGCGGCTGCCGTCCGGTGTGCTGGAGGCCACGGTCAAGGCGGATGCCTTCTGCCACAACATGGTCCGCTCGCTGGTCGGCGCGCTGCTGTTCGTCGGCGACGGGCACCGGCCGCCGGACTGGCCGGCGAAGGTGCTGGCGGCGGGGGTGCGGGACTCGGCCGTCCACGTGGTACGGCCGCACGGGCTCACGCTGGAGGAGGTGGGCTACCCGGCGGACGAGCTGCTGGCCGCCCGCAACCTGGAGGCCCGCAACAGGCGGTCACTGGCCGGTCGCGGGAGCGGTGGCTGCTGCTGAGGCCTGGGCACTGCCCCGGGCGTAGATCTGGTTGAACGCGAAGGTGCCGACGTCGTCGCTGGTCCTGAAGACGGTCTCGTCGGCCTTCGTCACCTTCTTCCCGCTGGTGAACCCGGCCTGGGTGAAGTAGGCGTACCGGCCGAGCGAGTTGGCGCGGCGCAGGCAGACCGTCCTGGCCCGGCAGAAGTCGCCGACCCCGGAACCGGCGAGCGTGGCCACGCCGCCGCTCGCCTCCTCCTTGGCCCCGGCCGCCGCCGCCGTGGTGTCGAAGAGCGCCACGCCGACCGTGACGGCGACGCCGTCCCGCTCGTAGGTGGCGCGGATGAGGCGGTCGCAGCCGTGCTCGCGCAGGACCGCGCCGAGGGCCCCCTGGGTGGCGGACGCGCAGTCGGTGGTGGAGGAGACGGCGCCCTTGCGGTAGACCCGGTCGCCCACCGTGAGCCTGCGGCCGGGGAAGAGGGACTCCGCGGCGAGGGGCGCCCTGTCCTTCTGGGCCGTGGAGATGAAGTCCATCGGGTCCGGCGGGGGCGGCGGCGCCACCGAGGAGAACGACGGCTGCGGCTTGCTGGTGTCGGTGGGCAGCTCGGGGGCGGTGCTGTTCTTGCCCGAGGTGTTCGGGTCGTCCCCGCCGCCGCTGGTGGTGACGATGGCCACCGCGATGATCGAGGCGATGGCGGCGGTGGCCAGGGCCCCGCCGCCGATGAGCGTCCAGCGCCTGCGGCGCGCCCGGGCCGCCGACGCCTCGGCGAGGGCGCTCCAGTCCGGTGTCTGGTTCGCGGCGCCGTACGGGTCGTTCTGCTGGTGCGGCTCATGCGGCCACTGGGGTCCCCCGAAGCTCATGCCGCGCATCCTAATCCGGTTGGGTGAGGCCCAGTTCCGCGGCCACAATGGCCCCCATGGGTCATCTAGAGGTCGCGCATCTGGAGTACTACCTGCCGGACGGGCGGGCCCTGCTCGCCGATGTGTCGTTCCGGGTCGGTGAGGGGGCGGTGGCCGCGCTGGTCGGGCCGAACGGCGCGGGCAAGACCACGCTGCTCCGGCTGATCGCGGGGGAGCTCCAGCCGCACGGCGGGACGGTGACCGTGGGCGGCGGCCTGGGGGTGATGCCGCAGTTCGTCGGCTCGGTGCGGGACGAGCGGTCGGTGCGCGACCTGCTGGTGTCGGTCGCCCCGGCCCGGATCCGCGAGGCGGCCACCGCGGTGGACGAGGCCGAGCACCTGATCATGACCGTGGACGACGAGGCCGCGCAGATGGCGTACGCGCAGGCGCTCAGCGACTGGGCGGAGGCGCGCGGCTACGAGGCCGAGACCGTCTGGGACATGTGCACGATGGCCGCGCTGGGCGTCCCGTACGAGAAGGCGCAGTTCCGGGCGGTGCGCACGCTCAGCGGGGGCGAGCAGAAGCGGCTCGTCCTGGAGGCGCTGCTGCGCGGGCCCGAGGAGGTCCTGCTGCTGGACGAGCCGGACAACTACCTGGACGTCCCCGGCAAGCGGTGGCTGGAGGAGCGGCTCGCGGAGACCCGCAAGACGGTGCTGTTCGTCTCCCACGACCGGGAGCTCCTGGCGTGCGCGGCCCAGCGGATCGTGGCCGTGGAGCCCGGCCCGGCCGGGTCGGACGTGTGGGTGCACGGCGCCGGGTTCACGACCTTCCACGCGGCGCGGGAGGAGCGTTTCGAGCGGTTCGAGGAGCTGCGGCGGCGCTGGGACGAGAAGCGGGCGCAGCTGAAGCGGCTCGTCCTGGACCTCCAGCAGTACGCGTCACGCAGTGACGACATGGCGTCGCGCTACCAGGCGGCGAGGACCCGGTTGCGGAAGTTCGAGGAGGCGGGCCCGCCGCCGGAGCCGCCGCGCAAGCAGGAGATCCGGATGCGGCTGCGGGGCGGGCGCACGGGGGTGCGGGCGGTGACGTGCGCGGGCCTGGAGCTGACCGGGCTGATGAAACCCTTCGACCTGGAGGTCTTCTACGGCGAGCGGGTCGCCGTGCTCGGGTCCAACGGCTCGGGCAAGTCGCACTTCCTGCGGCTGCTGGCGGGGGACCCGTCGGTGGCGCACCGGGGCGAGTGGAAGCTGGGCGCGCGGGTGGTGCCCGGGCACTTCGCCCAGACGCACGCCCACCCCGAGCTCCTGGGCCGCACGCTCGTCGACATCCTGTGGACCGAGCACGCCAAGGACCGGGGCGGCGCGATGTCGGTCCTGCGGCGGTACGAGCTGGAGCGCCAGGGGGACCAGCCGTTCGACCGGCTCTCGGGCGGCCAGCAGGCCCGGTTCCAGATCCTGCTGCTGGAGCTGGCGGGCACCACCGCCCTGCTGCTGGACGAGCCGACGGACAACCTGGACCTGGAGTCGGCCGAGGCGCTCCAGCTCGGGCTGGAGGCGTACGAGGGGACGGTGCTGGCCGTCACGCACGACCGCTGGTTCGCGCGGTCCTTCGACCGGTACCTGGTCTTCGGCGCGGACGGCGTGGTGCGCGAGACGCCGGAGCCGGTGTGGGACGAGCGCCGGGTGACCCGGGACCGCTAGGCAGTTTCGTTTGGATCAGCGGGCGGACCAGAGGAAGATGCCCGCGATGTGGAGTCCGGCCAGGTAGACGGTGGCGGTCTTCTCATAGCG
>NZ_JBFAGV010000028.1:0-84306 GCF_040653855.1 Streptomyces sp. NPDC050856
GGGCCTGTGGGGCTGCCCCTGGGGGGGGGTGCGCCCCCCCCCCCGCCGGGGCCCCTGTTGGCCGGCCCCCCCCGGGGGGGGGCCCCCCCCCCCCCCCGCGCCTCACCCCTCACCAGGCGACCGGCAGGCTCTGCGGACCCCGGATGAGCCCCTTGCGCTGCCACACCATCTCCTCCTCCGGCACCGCGAGGCGCAGCTCGGGGAAGCGGCCCAGGAGGCTGGCGAGCATCACCTCCGACTCCATCCGGGCCAGGGAGGCGCCGATGCAGTGGTGCACCCCGTGGCCGAAGGCCATGTGCGCGATGCCCGTGCGGTCGAAGTCGACGGTGTCCGGGTTGTCGAACATCCGCGGGTCCCAGTTGGCCGTGAGGTACGAGGCGTACACCACCTCGCCGGCCCGGATCAGCACCCCGCCCACCTCGACGTCCTCCACCGCGACGCGCGGCAGCCCGACGCCGTTGCGGTGCGGGATGAAGCGCAGCAGCTCGTCGACCGCCTGCGGGAGCAGGTCGGGTTCGGCCCGCAGCCGGGCCAGGTGACCGGGGCGGGTGAGCAGCGCGTAGACCATGTTCGCGCTGTTGTTGCGGACCGCGTGGGCGCCGCTCACCTGGATGGCGGTGGTGACCGAGACCGCCTCCTCCTGGTTCATCTCGCCCCGGCTCATCGCGTCGGCGAGCACGGTCGCCAGGTCCTCGCGGGGCTCGCGCCGGCGCCGCTCCAGCAGGTCGATGATGTACGCCGTCAGCTGCGCCTTGATCTCCCGGCTGCGCTCCGGGCCGGGACCGGCCGACAGGACCATGTCGGGCCACGCGGCCAGCTTGGGCCGGTCCTCCTCGGGTACGCCGATCAGGTCGCTCACCACCGCCAGCGGGAACGGCCCGTGGAACAGGGCCATGAGGTCCGCCGGGGGCCCGTGCCGCTCCACCTCGTCGAGCAGCCGGTCCGCGGTCGCCTGGGCCATGGGCCGCAGCCGCTTCATGTTCTGGGCGGTGAAGACCTTGGCGACGATCTTGCGCAGGCGGGTGTGGTGCGGTGGGTCGGTGTAGTTGAGGCCCGCGTGCGAGGCGACGGTGTGACCGGTCATCCTGGTCGCCGTCGTCTCCCGGTGGACCAGCGCGCTGCGGCTGAAGCGGACGTCCGACGTCACCATTCTGACGTGGTCGTACCGGGTCACCAGCCAGGCGTCCCCGTCCCCGTGGGGCAGCCGGATGCGCGCCACCGGCTCGTCCCGCAGCAGCTCGGCGAGGAGCGGGTCGAACTCCAGGCCGCGCAGGTCCTCGAGCGCCCAGAAGCGCGCGGACGGCGTCTGGGCCGTCGATGTGTCCGTCATCCCATTGGCCTCTTCTCTCATGGTGGACAGCCACGGCCATGTGTTCCCTGCGCCCCCGGCCCGTGACGCCACCCCTCGCCAAAGCGCCCCAAACGGGCGAAACAGTGAAAAATCCCCCCACCCGGCCGGTTGAAAAGCATACTTAGCGGGTCGGGCGGGTGACGATGTGTCAGAAGCCAGTGGGGGCGTCCGCCCATCGGGCAAGCAAGAGCATCGTCGGTAGGAGCTCTCACAGGAGACCCAGATGCGCGCAACTTCCCGTATGACCCGTGCCGCCGCGCACGGTCTGTTCGCCACGTCGATCATCGCCACCTCGCTGACGGCCGTCGCCGGTCACGCCGTGGCCCTGGAGCGAAGCGCGATGCCCAGCCACCAGTGCACGGTCAACGGCGTCGCCGTCGCCCCCGGTGAGCACGTGCGCGGCACCAGCCGCAACGACACGATCGAGTGCGAGAACGACATCGAGAACGTCACCGTCTGGGGCGGCGGAGGCAACGACAACATCCGTGTGAAGGGCCTCATCGTCGACTCCCAGGTGCTCGGTGGTGACGGCAAGGACACCATCCAGACCAGCCACCTGTTCCCGCGCCGGGGGTCGGCCTCCGTCCGGGGCAACGCCGGGGACGACGTCCTCATCGTCGCCACCGTGCGCGGCACGAGCGACAACGGCGCCACCGTGTACGGCGACATGGGCGACGACCGGATCACCGTCGGCAGCATCCACGGCACCCCGGGGGAGCACGCCAGGGGCGGCGGTCAGGTGTTCGGCAACGACGGGGTGGACCGTATCCGTACCGGGACCGTCGACTTCGGCGGCCGGGTGCTCGGCGGCTCGGAGAACGACCTCATCGAGGCCAAGGCCGTCGGGCCGGAGGCCGGTGGCGAGATCCAGGGCGGTCCGGGCCGCGACGTCCTCAGGGGCACGGACAACACCGTGCTGTCGGCCGGACCCGGCTGGGGCGTGGTCGACGGCGGCCTGGACATCGACGAGTGCAAGGTGGTGCACGCCTCGCCCGAGCGCGCCCGGAGCACCATCGCCAGCTGCGAATGAGCCGGTCCCCGGCTCGCGGGCGCCCGGACCGGGCCCCGGCGGCCGGGAGCCGGTTTCCGGCGGGCGGCCGTGCGGTCGCCCACCGGGCCGTGTGCGGCGGGACGCGTCAGGCCGACGCGTCCCGCCGCGCCGTTTCCGGCCGCCCGGAGCCGGGCCGTGCCGGGTGCGCCGCGGCCCGGTGGGGCCGGCTCCGCTCCCACCACAGCGCCGCCCCCGTCGCCACCGCGCCCAGGCCCTCCCACACGCCCACGCCGAGGAAGCCGGCCGGGGCACGGCCGGTGAGGACGGCACCGGTGAACACCGCGCAGGTCAGCAGGCGGAAGGGGACGGTCCAGCGGAAGAAGGCCCGCCAGTCCGCCAGGGCCGCCAACAGGTAGTAGACACCCATGTTGACCGCCGCCATGGAGGAGGCGGTCAGGAACACCGGAGTGTGGTCGCCCGCCACCCGGCGGGCGTCCGGTACGGGCTCCAGACCCATGACCACGAGCAGGGCCTCCGGCGAGACCAGGCCCACCACGCCGAGCGCGGTGGCGAGTACGCCGAACACCGCCATGGTCCAGCCGGAGAGGGAACGGGGGCGGATCGGCCGCACGGCAGTCCTCCGCGTAGCAGGGGCAGGGGCAGGGAACGATCCTGCATACCGTGCCGCCCCTCCCGCCCGGCCACCGGGTCCTACGTCAGCGCAGCGGCCATCATCTTCCGGGCGACCGGCGCCGCCAGGCCGTTGCCGCTCACCTCGGCGCGCGCCGCCTCCGAGTCCTCCACGAACACGGCCACGGCCACCTCCTCGCCGGTCGAGGTGTCCTTGGCGTAGGACGTGAACCAGGCGTACGGCTTTTCGCTGTTGCCCACGCCCCGCTGCGCCGTACCGGTCTTGCCGCCCACCTCGGCGCCGTCGACCCTGGCGTTGGTGCCGGTGCCCTTCTCCACCACCGTGACCATCGCGCTGCGCAGCTGCTCGGCGGTGGACGAGGACACCACCCGGCGGGAACCCGGCTCCTCGTACGTCTCCAGCGGGTCGCCGTCGGCGTCCACGACCTGGGCGACCATATGGGGGGACACCATGACCCCGTCATGGGCGATGGCGGCCGACACCATGGCCATCTGCAGCGGTGTGGCGGTCACATCGAACTGCCCGATGCCCGACAGGCCGGTCTGCGCCTTGTCCATCTTCGTCGGGTAGACGCTCGCGTAGGCCCGTACCGGCACGTCCAGCCGGTCGTCGTTGAAGCCGAACTTCTCCGCCATCGCCCTGACCTTGTCCTGGCCCAGGTCGACGGCCAGCTTCCCGAAGACGTTGTTGCAGGAGTACCGCAGCGCGGTGCGCAGAGAGGCGTTCTCGCAGGGAGCCGCGGCGTTCTCGTTCCTCAGGGGGGTGACCGTGCCGGGCAGGGTGTACGGATCGGGGCTGCGGGTCTGCTCGTCGACCGAGCCGTACAGCCCGTTCTCCAGGGCAGCCGCCGCGACGACCAGCTTGAACGTCGAGCCGGGGGCCACCGGCTGCCGGATCGCCCGGTTCGTCAGGGGCTTGTCCTCGTCGGCGCTGAGCTTCCGCCACGCCGCGCCGTCACCCGTCCCGGCGATCACCGAGGGATCGTAGGAGGGGGTGCTGACCATCCCCAGGATCCGGCCGCTGCCCGGGTCGATCGCGACGGCCGCCCCCTTCTTGCCGCCCAGTGCCCCGAACCCGGCCTTCTGCACCGCCGGGTCGATCGTCGTCAGGACGTCACCCGGCTCGGTCCGCTTGCCGGTGAGGGCGTCCGCCGGGTTCCTCAGCCGGGGGTCGGTGCCGTCGAGCACCCCGGAGTGGACACCCTCCAGCTGGGTGGCCCCGTAAGCCTGGGAACGGAAGCCGGTCACCGCCGCGTACAGCTCCCCCTGGGGGTACGTGCGCTTGTACCGCAGGTCGCCCCCGGTCGTCGGCTTCGACCCGGTGACCGGCGAACCGGCCACGACGATGTCACCGAGCGGGCCGGCGTACCGCTCCATGACGTTCCGCCGGTTGTGCTTGTCGTCCGCGAGGGCCCGGGCCTCGTACACCTGCAGCCAAGTGGCCCGCACCAGCAGCGCGAGCACCAGCAGGAAGGTGAAGACCGCCGCTCTTCTGATCGTCGTGTTCATCCCGTACCCAGGACGAGCGGGACACCCGGAGCCGTTCCCGGTGCGACCGGTTTCTCAGGGAACGTTCATCCCGGCGGCGGCGCCCACCGGGACGGGTCCGGGGTGATGAAGCCGGACTCGTACGCCGCGATCACCGCCTGGGTGCGGTCCCGGGCGCCCGTCTTCGCCAGCACCGCCGCCACATGGGTCTTGGCCGTCGCCGCGCCGACCCGCAGCCGTGCGGCGATCTCCGCGTTCGTCAGGCCGGTCGCCATCAGCCGCAGCACCTCGGCCTCCCGCTCGGTCAGCCGCGCCACCCACGGCGCCCGCGCCCCGGGCCCCGGGGGCCCGTACGCCGCGGCCAGGCCGCGCAGGGCCGCCGGGAACAACAGCGAGTCGCTGCGCGCGACCAGCCGTACCGCGTCCACCAGGTCCTCCGCCGCCGCGCGCTTCAGCAGGAAGCCGGCGGCGCCCGCGCGCAGCGCGTCGTACACATGGCTGTCGTTCTCGAAGGTCGTCACCACCACGATCCGCGGCGGCCGCTCCACCGACGCGAGGACCCGCTCGGTGGCGCGGATGCCGTCGATCCCGGGCATCCGCACATCCATGAGCACCACGTCGGGTCGCAGCTCGCGCACCACGGACACCGCCTCCGCGCCGTCCGACGCCTCACCGACCACCTCCAGGTCCGGCTCGGCGTCCAGGATCACCCGCAGCGCGGTGCGCACCATCCGCTCGTCGTCGGCGACCACCAGCCGCACCGGCGCGCTCCTCATCGGGCACCGCCCGCCAGCGGCAGACGGGCGGTCAGCCGCCAGACCCCGTCCACCGGGCCGGCCTCGGCCGTGCCGCCCAGCAGCCGGGCCCGTTCGGCGACGCCGCGCAGGCCGCGGCCACCACCGGGCCGGGCCACCGGCGGCCCGGCGGGCAGCGGGTTCTCCATGGTGATCTCCCATTCGCCCCCGTGCCGGGCGATGCGCACCGACAGCGGCGATTCCCCGGCGTGCCGGGCGGCGTTGGTCAGCCCTTCCTGGACGATCCGGTACGCCTCCCGCGACACCGGTCGCGGTATGCCGGCGAGTCCGCCGTCCGGCACGCTCAGCGACACCGCCAGGCCGGTGCCGGACAGCAGGCCGTCCAGCGCCTCCAGCCCCGGGCCCGGCAGTTCCGCGCCGTCCTCGCCAGCGCGCAACAGGCCCAGCACCGAGTCGAGTTCACCCACCGAGCGGCGGGTGGCCTCCTCGATCGCCGCCAGCGCCTCCCGGACGAACTCCACGTCGCTGTCCAGCACCCTGCGGGCCGCGCCCGCCTGGAGCGTCACGGCGCTCAGCGCGTGACCGACCGAGTCGTGCAGCTCCCGGGCCAGGCGGTTGCGGACGGCCAGGTCGGCGGCCCGCCGCTCGGCCGCGGCCAGCCGGTCCGCCGGTGTCGGCCCGAGCAGCACCGGCGCCCGCCGGGCCAGCAGCGCCCCCGCCCCGGCCGCCGCCGCGGCGAGGGCGAGCAGGCACAGCAGGCCGGCCGGCGGCCCGGCGTACGCCACCCACGGCCGGTCCAGCGGCGGGTACGCGCGGAGCAGCGCCTCGCGCACCGCCGCCGAGAACGGCAGCACCATCAGCGCGAGCGCGAACGGCGGCAGGGCGAGGCTCGCCCCGCTGACCAGCCCGCCCAGCCCCACGTGCAGGGTGAACCAGCCGGCGGTCCGCACCCTGGCCGCCCGCGACCGGGCCGGGCCGTCGGCGAGCCGCCGCGCCGGCACCCCGCACAGCGTCCGGGCGGCCGCCACCGACATCGGCCGGGCCGCCGGGAACAGCGCGCTGACGGCGGCGAGCGGCAGGGCGGCCCCGTACGCCCCGAACGTCACGGCCGGCGAGGCGGCGAACACGCTCCCGCGCGCGCCCGCCAGCGGCCCGACGAACAGGCCGGCCAGCAGCCAGTACGGCATCAGCAGCGCGCCGCCCAGGACCAGGTGCACCCACCGCAACCGGGCCCGGCGGCCCAGCAGCGTGCCGAGGACCGTCCTCACGCCCGGCTCACGCCGGTTCCGGCCGGGCTGGTCCCGCCCGCGCCGCTTCCCCGCCCCTCGTACGCCGGTTCCGCCGCGCGCCGCCGCAGAAAGGCAGCCACGCAGCACGCCAGCAGCGCCCCCGCGATCATCTCGCCAGCGTAGGCCAGGGTCATCGGCTCCGTCGCCCCCTGGGCGACGCCGTCCCGGGGCAGCAGGGACGTGAGAGTCAGCCAGCCACCCCAGCAGGCCACCGCGCCCGACCCGACCCAGGCGAGGGCCAGCGGCAGCCGCACCGGCGCCGTCCGGTCCCGGCGCAGCACCAGTGTCAGCACCCCCGCCACGGCGGCGGCGGCGAAGAGCACCTGCACCGACTCCAGGACGGGGAAGCCGCCGGTGCGCCGCCCGCTCGCCGGATCTGCGGCGAGCCGGCCGGCCAGCCGCGCCAAGTGCGCCGCCACGGGCCCCGCCAGCAGCACCGACGCGGTCACCGCGACGATCCGCGTCCCCCCACCCACCCGGGCTCCGCCCGCCCACAGGTGACCCCAGCGGTCCCTGGCGTACAGCACGAACAGCGCCCCCAGGGCCAGCCCCTGGACGAGGAAACCGCTGTAGACCACCCCGAAGACCCACCCGTCCAGGAAGGGCTCACCTCGTCCCCCACCGAGGAACCCGGCCGCCAGCTGGGCCGGGAAACCGGCCACGACGGGGGCCAGCAGGCCGGTCGCCACCCACATCGGGAAGGCGAGCGGCCACGCCCCGAACCGCAGGCCCCAGCGCTGCGTCAGCAGCAGGGCCAGCACCACGACACAGGCGTCCATCAGCAGGGTCAGACCATTGGCGGCGGCGATCACGCCCCGGTGCTCCAGCAGCACGCTGCCGTCCGGGATGCCGATCCGGCTGCCGGCCAGCCAGGCGGTCTTGAGCGAGAGGTAGGGGACGCAGGCGACGAGCACAAGGGCGCGCAGCGCGCCGCGCGTGGCGCCCAGCGGTGTCGGGTTCATGCCCCCACGCTGCCGCCCGTGCCGGCCGGGCGCCTCCCTCCGGCTGACGAACCGCCTCCGCCGCTCGGCGGAGACCCGTCCCCCGGTGGTCTTGTGACCCGGCCCCGGCCGTCCATAGAGTTCCCGGCGTGCCCGTCGCCGGGAACGCCGCGCCCACCGAGCGGCCGGGACGGCGCCGGCGGACCGGGGAGGACATCGTGGTGGCAGCGGGGCGGGTCTGGAGCGTCGACCCCCGGACCGGGGAGCGGCGCGAGCCGGTGGCGAGCGAGGCCACGGCCGAGGACGTGGACAGCGCGGTGCGGGCCGCGCACGCCGCCCGCGGCGCGCTGGCCGACCGCGCGGTCCGCGCCGCCTTCCTGCGCACCGCGGCCGAGTTCCTGGACGGCGCCGGGGACCGGCTCGTCGGGACGGCGGACGCCGAGACCGCCCTCGGCGCGGGCCGTCTCACCGGTGAACTGGCCCGCACCTGCCACCAGTTGCGGTCCTTCGCCGACACCGTCGACGAGGGCGCCTTCCTCGACGTGATCATCGACCACCCCGACGACACGGCCACCCCGCCCGTCCCGGACCTGCGCCGCTACAAGATCCCGCTCGGCGTCGTCGCCGTCTACGCCGCCTCCAACTTCCCCCTCGCCTTCTCGGTGCCCGGCGGCGACACCGCCAGCGCGCTCGCCGCCGGCTGCCCGGTCGTCGTCAAGGCCCATCCCGACCACCCCGCCACCTCCGAACTGGCCGCCGGGGTGCTGCGCCGGGCCGCCGCCGCGCACGGCCTGCCCGAAGCGGTGGTGGGCCTGGTGCACGGCTTCTCGGCGGGTGTGGAGCTGGTCCGCCACCCGCTGGTGGCCGCGGCCGGGTTCACCGGCTCGGTGCGGGGCGGCCGGGCGCTCTTCGACGCGGCTGCCGCCCGCCCGGTCCCCATCCCCTTCCACGGCGAACTCGGCTCCCTCAACCCGGTCCTGGTCACCGAGGCGGCCGCGGTGGAACGCGCCGGGCGGATCGGCGCCGGACTCGCCGGCTCCATGACGCTGGGCGTCGGCCAGTTCTGCGTCAAGCCGGGCCTGGTGCTCGTGCCCGCCGGGGCGGCCGGTGACGAGCTCGTCGCCGCGCTCGCCGGGGCACTGGAGGCCACCGGTCCCGGGCACCTCCTGGACCACCGGATGCGGGACGCCTTCCTCGCGGGCACCGCCGAGCGCGCGGCGCTGCCGGACGTCGACGCCCCGGTCGCCCCGGGCCCGGCGGGCGAACACGCCGTGCGGGCCGGCTTCCTGACCGTCCCGGCCACCCGGCTGATCGCCGGAGGCGGGTACGAACCGCTCCTGGAGGAGTGCTTCGGCCCGGTCACCGTGGTGGCCCGCTACGAGGGGCCGGACGAGGCCACCGCCGTACTGCGCCGGCTGCCCGGGAACCTGACGGCCACCGTCCACCTGTCCTCCGGCGAGGCGCGGGGGGCGGGCGACGGGGCGGCGGTCCTCGCCGAGCTGACCGCCCTGGCGGGGCGGGTACTGGTCGACGGCTGGCCCACCGGAGTCGCCGTCGCGCCCGCCCAGCACCACGGCGGCCCCTACCCGGCCACCACCTCCACCTCCACCTCGGTCGGCACCACCGCCGTCGAGCGCTGGCTGCGCCCGGTCGCCTACCAGTCGGTGCCCGAGGCCCTGCTCCCGCCGGAGCTGCGCGACGGCAACCCGCTGGGCCTGCCGCGCCGGGTGGACGGGCGCCCGGAACACTGACCCGGCCGGTCACGGTCCCGGGCCGGTCACGGACCCGGGCCGGCCACGGGTCCGGCGGGCCGGTTCCGTCCGCCCCGCAACCGCCGGACGGCTTCCGGGCGTCGTCGTCGGCGTGATCGGAGTGCCGCCGATTTCCGACGCGAGTCGTACATCCATGCGGCCCTCTCATGAGTCTCGTATCGGGGTGCTCTTCCATGGCACCCCGATCCAACGCATCGCGAACTCGGAGCGTTTTCTTGATATCCACCCACACAGGCGTGCGCAGAGCGGCCACGGTCGTACTCACCAGCGGACTCCTGCTCACCGCGTCGCCCCTCGCCGCCCCCGCACAGGCGGCCGTGCCGATCCCGTCCATCAGCGCCAAGGGCGGCTTCATGGTGGACCAGGCGACGGGCAAGGCGATCTACGGCAAGGCGAACGACACCCGCCGCCAGATGGCCAGCACCACGAAGATCACCACCGCCATCGTGGTCCTCACCACCCCGGGTGTCGACCTCAACCGCAAGGTCACCATCAAGCAGGAGTACCGCGACTACGTCGTCCGCAACGGCGGCAGCACCGCCGACCTGCGCACCGGCGACAAGCTGACCGTCCGCCAGCTGCTGTCCGGCCTGATGCTGCCCTCCGGCTGCGACGCGGCCTACGCCCTCGCCGACACCTTCGGCACCGGCACCACGACCGCCGCCCGTACCGCGTCGTTCATCGGCAAGATGAACGCCAAGGCCACCCAGCTCGGGCTGAAGAACACGAAGTACGACTCGTTCGACGGCATCTCGGCGGCGGGGAACAACTACACCTCCCCGGCCGACCTGGCGAAGATGGCCCGGCACGCCTTCAGCAGCGCCGTCTTCCGCGACGTCGTCAAGGTGACGTCGTACCAGGCCGCCGCCACCACCAGCACGGGCGCCACCCGCACGTACACCTGGTACAACACCAACAAGCTGCTCGGCTCCTACAGCGGCGCCAACGGCATCAAGACCGGCACCGGTACGACCGCCGGTCCGTGCCTCGTCTTCGCGGCCACCCGTGGCACCACGACGTACGTCGGTGTCGTGCTGAACGCGCCCGACCGCTTCAACGACGCGGCCAAGCTGCTCGACTTCGGCTTCGGATCGACCACGGCTCGCACCATGGAGCTGCGCTCGCTGCCCACCGGCGCCCAGCGCGACTGACGCACCACCGGCCCCGCGCCACAGGAGGGCCCGTCCGGCACCGCCGGACGGGCCTTCCGGTTTCCTGGCGGGAATGCCGGAAGGTGCCGCGCGACCATGCCCGATTGACGCGTGCTCGGGCGCGGCGGAGGGTGGGGCCATGGAGACTTCCCTCGCCGGGGCCGAGTTCGCGCCTGCGCAGACGTACCTGAACACCGCCACCTGTGGGCTGCTGCCGCGCCGGGCCGTCACCGCCGTCAAGGAGCTGGCCGAGTGGAACGCCCAGGGCCGTCCCGGCGGGGTCGGGAGCCTGGAGGTGGTGGCCGCCGCACGCGCCCGGTACGCGCGGATCGCCGGGGTGGGACCGGACCGGGTGGCCGTCGGCGGGTCGGTCGCGGTCCATGCCGGGCTGATCGCGGGCTCGCTGCCGGCCGGTGCCGAAGTGCTGCTCGCCGAGGGCGACTTCAGCTCGCTGCTCACACCCTTCGCGGCCCGCGGCCACCTCACGACGCGGTACGCCCCGCTGGAGGAGCTGGCCGGGGCGGTGCGGCCCGGCACCGCGCTGGTCGCCGTCTCCGCCGTGCAGTCCGCGGACGGCCGGGTCGCCGACCTGGCGGCGGTACGGGAGGCGGCGGCCGGGCACGGCGCCCGGCTCCTGGTGGACACCACCCAGGCGGTGGGCTGGCTGCCGCTGGACGCGGGGGGGTACGACTACACGGTGGCGGGCGGCTACAAGTACCTGTGCTCGCCGCGCGGGACGTCCTTCCTCACGGTCACCGAGGAGGCCCAGGAGTCACTGCCGCCGCTGCACGCGGGCTGGATCGCGGCCGAGGACCTGAACGGCGCCCCCTACGGGGCCGTGCGCTCCTTCGCCGCCGCCGCGCGCCGCTACGACGAGCCGCCCGCCTTCCTCGCCTACCACGGTGCCGAGCGCTCGCTGGCGGTGATCGAGGAGGTCGGCGTCGAGGCGATCCACGCCCACGACACGGCGCTCGCCGCCCGCTTCCGGGCCGGGGTGGCCGCCCTGGGCCACGAGCCGGTGCCGGGCGACTCGGCCGTGGTCGCGGTGCCGGGGCTCGGCGGGCGGGAGGGGGAGTTGCTGGAGGCGGGCGTCGTCACCGCCGCCCGGGCGGGCAATCTCCGGGTCGCCTTCCACCTCTACAACTCGGTGGCCGACGTGGACCGGGCGCTGGACGTGCTCTCCTCGGGCCCCGCCGGCCGCTGAGACCGGCCGGCCGGAACGCCGAGGCGGCCCGCCACCTCCCGGCACAGGTCCGCCTCGACCTGGCCCAGCAGCCGGGCCGGCGCGGTCCGGGACCCCGTGGACGCGGTGGGGTGAAGTCCCGCGCCCCGATGAACTCCGGCCGCCGCGCCGGCGCCGCGAACGGCTCCACCGCCGCGTTCTCCGTTCGCGAAGACCTCGCTGATCCGGTGGACCTCGAACACCGACCGTACGGCCTGGGACTTCGGCTCGATGATCGGGCGCTCGTCGGCCCGGACCGCCGGGTCGGCGATCAGCCGCTCCAGCTCGGCGCGGTGGACGGCCACCTCGTCGTCGGCGAGGAGGTCCCCGTCGGTGAGGACGCCGTCCCGCTCGTACGACTCCAGGGCGGGGGACACCGGTCCCCGGACGACCGGGTCCGGCGGGGCGTCAGCACTTCCGACGCGCCGCGCGTCGGGTACAGGTCCCGGTGGGCCGGGGCCGCGGCCGGGTGGGCGGCCCCGGTCACGGCCATGCCTCAGTCCTCCTCCGTCAGCAGCGGGTAGACACCGTTCTCGTCGTGGTCCTCCCGTCCGGTGACCGGCGGGTTGAAGACGCACACACAGCGGAAGTCGGTCCTGGGGCGCAGGGTGTGCCGCTCATGGCCGTCGAGCAGGTACATCGTGCCGGGCTCGATCCAGTGGGTCTCACCGGTCCCGTGGTCGGTCAGCTCGGCCTCGCCCGCCACGCACAGCACGGCCTCGATGTGGTTCGCGTACCACATCGACGTCTCCGTCCCGGCGTACAGCACGGTCTCGTGCAGCGAGAAGCCGACCTTCTCCTTGGCGAGCACGATGCGCTTGCTCTCCCAGGTGCCCGAAGCGGCCCTCACATGGCGGTCGGTGTTCTCGATGTCCTTCAGCGATCGGACGATCATGCGGTGGCGTTCCTTTCCTGCCAGGGGTCTCAGGCGGTCTCGGCGACGGCGCGGGCCAGTGTGCGCAGCCCCTCGTCCAGTTCGTCGGGGGTGACGGTCAGCGGCGGCAGCAGCTTGACCACCTCGCTCCGCGGACCGGACGTCTCCAGCAGCAGCCCGAGTTCGAAGGCGCGGCGGCAGATCTCGGTGGCGCGGGCCTTGTCGGCGAACTGCAGGCCCCAGACCAGGCCGCGGCCCCGGTAGTGGGCTCCGTGGGCGGAGTTCTCGTCGCAGATGGCCAGCAGGGCCTGCTCGACCTGCTCACCGCGGACGATGGTCTGCTTCTCCATCTGGCCGTCGGCCCAGTAGGTGTCCAGCGCGGCGGCGGCGGTGACGAAGGCGGGGTTGTTGCCCCGGAAGGTGCCGTTGTGCTCGCCCGGCTCCCACACGTCCAGCTCCGGCTTGAACAGGCACAGCGACATCGGCAGTCCGTAGCCGCTGATCGACTTGGACAGGGTGACGATGTCCGGGGTGACGCCCGCCTCCTCGAAGGAGAAGAAGGCACCGGTGCGCCCGCAGCCCATCTGGATGTCGTCCACGATCAGCAGCATGTCGCGGCGGTGGCACAGGTCGGCCAGCGCCCGCAGCCACTCCGGGCGGGCCACGTTGATACCGCCCTCGCCCTGGACCGTCTCGACGATCACCGCGGCCGGCTTGTTCAGCCCCGAGCCCTGGTCCTCCAGCAGCCGCTCGAACCACAGGAAGTCCGGAACCCGGCCGTCGAGGTAGTTGTCGAACGGCATCGGCGTGCCGTGCACCAGGGGGACGCCCGCGCCCGCGCGCTTGAAGGCGTTGCCGGTGACCGCCAGCGAACCCAACGACATGCCGTGGAAGGCGTTGGTGAACGACACGATCGACTCGCGCCCCTTCACCTTGCGGGCCAGTTTCAGCGCCGACTCCACCGCGTTGGTGCCGGTCGGGCCGGGGAACATCACCTTGTAGGGCAGGTCGCGCGGCCGCAGCACCACGTTCTGGAACGTCTCCAGGAACGCCCGCTTGGCGGTGGTGGCCATGTCCAGGCCATGGGTGATCCCGTCGCGCTCGATGTAGTCGATCAGCGCCCGTTTCAGCACCGGGTTGTTGTGGCCGTAGTTCAGCGAACCGGCACCGGCGAAGAAGTCCAGATAGGAGTGACCGTCCTCGTCGGTCAGGCGGGCGCCCTGGGCGCGGTCGAAGACGGCGGGCCAGCCACGGCAGTAGCTGCGCACCTCCGACTCCAGGGTCTCGAAGACGCTCAGGGCGGGCGGGGTGATGGTCACGGCGGGTCTCCTCGTCGGGCGAGTGGGGGTGAAGGACGTGCGGCGCGGATCAGGCGGCGATCGGGCCGATGCGGTACAGCACCTCCGGCTGGTGCGTCCCCTCCGGGAAGAGGTCCCCGTCGAAGAGGACCTCCCGCTCCAGGGCCGCGCCGCGGCGCTCCGCGTACGAGGTGAACAGCCGGTCGGAGGCGGTGTTGTCCGGAGTGACGGTCGTCTCGACGGTGTGGACGCCCTGGCCGCGCACGCGTGCGGTCAGCGCGTCCAGCAGCACTCCGGCCAGCCCGCGGCCGCGGTGGGCCCGGTCGACGGCGACCTGCCAGACCACGAGGGTCTCCGGGCGCTGCGGGCGGACGTATCCGGTGACGAAGGCGATCGGCTCACCGTCGGCGCCGCGCGCCACCAGGGAGGTGGCGGCGAAGTCCCGGCACCACAGCAGGTAGCTGTACGAGGAGTTGAGGTCGAGGACCTCGGAGTCACGGGCGATACGCCAGATCGCGGCTCCGTCCTCCACTCGTGGGGTGTCGATACCGATGGCCTGCGGGGCCGCTCGGTGGAATTCGTTTCGGGCACCTGCGAGGTCTGGGTGTGCGGCGGTCATGCGGACTGAATTTACCCAGCAATTTCTGAAATTGCATCGGGGGAAGGGGTTGGGTGAGCGCCGTCGATGTGTTATTTGCGCGGGCGTGTGCTGCCGCCCGGGCGGCAGGGAGTGGAGGGTATTGCCCGTATATACGCCCCTATATCGGGTGCCATGTGGAGTCGATCACACCTGTGATGAGCGCTGCGGGGCGCGGCTGAATTCCGCGTCGCGGCCCCATCGGGCCCTGGTGTTTGGGGAGCGGGAAACGGGGCAGGAGAATGCGGGAAGCCATCCTCGGGACAATTCTTTAGTTATTCGGGGCGCCATACGGAATTCCTGTTCCTGGGGAAGCGGCGGGCCATGCGCGGCCGACGGGCGAACCGCCCGGGGGCCGGGCCTGGCCGCGCTGCCGCCGCGCGTTGCCCGCCGGGCGCCGTCACCGGCGGCCGGGCCCTCGGCCGGGCCCGTGCCGACCGCGGCCGGGCCGTCCTCGCCGCGCCCGCCCCCTGCCACCGGATGAGTCGTTCCGGCCTTCCCTCCGTATGTGTGTGTCCCGCCGGGTTTCGGCGGTGTGCGCCCGCCGGGAACAACTACAGCGCGGGAAGAAGTCGTCACCACGGAGCGGTTGACCAGCACAGTGATCATCAACGGTGATGGATGGGGGCCAGGGTGGAGCTGCGTCAGCTGGAGTGTTTCGTCGCCGTCGCCGAGGAGCTCGGATTCGACCGGGCCGCCGAGCGGCTGCGCCTCACCCGGGCCTCGGTCGGCCGGCGGATCGCCGGCCTGGAGGGGGAGTTGGGGCTGCGGCTCTTCGAGCGTTCCGTCCGCCACGTGCGGCTCACCGCCGCCGGTGAGCGGCTGCTGCCCGAGGCGCGCGCCGCGCTCGCCGCCGCCGGGCGGGTCCGGCGGACCGCCGCCGGCATCGCCGCCGGCACCGAGGGCCTGATCCGGCTCGGGACCACCCGGGCGTTCGCCGACCGCGTGTACCGGGCCCTCGGCACCCTCGCCGCCGGCCGCCCCGGGCTGCGCGTGCGCCTGGAGCGGGCACCGCAGGAGGCCCGGCTGGCGGCCGTCCGGTCCGGCACCTTCGACGCCGCCCTGGTGCGCGCCCTGGACCGGGCCGACGGTGTGGCCCTGCACCCGCTGTGGTCCGATCCGCTGATCGCCGCACTGCCCGCGTCCCACGCGCCCGCCCTGGGCCTCGCCGGCGACGAACCGCCGACGCTGGACCTGCTGGCCCGCCTGCCGCTCCGGCTGGCACCGCGCGCCGCCAACCCGGCCCTCCACGACCTGGTCACCGCCGCGGTCCCGGAGTGGACGCCGGGGCCGCCGTTCACCACGCTCCGGGACACGCTCACCGAGCTGGCGGCCGCCGCGGAGCCGTCCTGGACGGTGTTCCACCCGGTGGGCGGCCTCCCGCCGGTCGACCGGGTCGTCTTCCGCGTACTGCCGGGCGTGACCGTCCCCGTCTCCCTGGCCACCCCGCCGGCCCCGCTGAGCGCGCCGGTCCAGGCCCTGTTCGACGCCCTGTCCACCACCCGGGCGGTGACCCGGCCGGCCCCGGTCCGGCCCGCGGGCCCGGTCGCCGTGGGACCGCGCTGAGCGCCGGCGTAGCCGGTCACCGGCCGGTGGGCCCGGTCACGGCACCACCGGGCGACGTCCGAGCGGGTACGCGGCCCCCGGCGGCCCGCGCGCCACCGGGTGGCCGGTGTCCGTGGCGGGCGCCCGGCCCGGTCACCGGCCGGTGGGCCCGGTCACCGGGCGGGACCGGTCACCCGGTGGGCCCGGCCCCGGTCAGCACCGCTCCGTCCACCCGCCCACCCGGCGGGCTCCCCGTGGCCCAGGGGGCGTCCCACCGATCTCGCCGGGCCCGCGTCACCTGGTCCCGCGCCTCGCCGCGCTGTTGCCGTCGGTCGCCCATGCTCCGCGGTGCCTCCCTCCTCCGCCGTGCGATCCACGCCACCGGACGCCGCTCCCCGATCCGGCCCGATCGACGAGACACCCCCTAGTGCCACGCCTCCGTCGCCGCCCGGCGGGCGCCCTCCAGGTCGACCGCCGCGCCCGTCTCGCCCAGGGCGGCGCCCAGCGCGGCCAGACACGAGTGGACCGCGCCCAAGGTGGCGTCCACGCCGTAGTGGTTCACCCGGACCATCTCCCGGGCCAGCGCCCCACCGCCCGCGATCAGCGGCAGCGACGGGTCGGCCGCCAGCGCCCGGGCCACCAGCTCGGCGGCGTCCACCCCGGCCGGGACGCGCAGCGTCGTCGCCACCGGGGCGGCGTCCCCGGCCTCGTACACATACGGCTCCAGGCCGCCGCCCAGCGCCGAAGCGCCCGCCCGGGTGGCCGCGGCGGCCGAGGCGTGCCGGGCCATCAGCGCGTCCAGGCCCTCCGCCTCGATCCGCTCCAGGCAGGCCTCCAGCGCCAGCATCTCCAGCTGCGCGGGCGCGTGCAGCAGCGCCTTGCGCCCGCCGTCGATCCAGCGCTCCTTCCAGTCCAGCAGCGACAGGTAGGAACGGCGGGGCGCGCGCGGGTTGGCCGCGAACCGCTCCCACGCCCGTTCGCTCACCGACACCGCCGAGACCCCGGCGGGGCCGCCCATCGCCTTCTGCGCGCCGATCACACACAGGTCCACGCCCCAGGCGTCCGGCAGCAGCGGCTCGGCGCCCACCGACGCCACGGCGTCCAGCATGAACAGCGCGCCGTGCGCACGTACCACCTCGCCGATCTCCGCGACCGGGTTGGTGTTGCCGGTCGCCGCCTCGGCGTGCACCAGGGAGACGAAGTCGATCTCCGGGTGACGCTCCAGCGCGCCGGCGATCTGCCCGGCGGTGACGGCCGTGTGGAAGGGCACCTCGAGGTCCACGACGTGTGCGCCGCAGTCCCGCAGCCAGCCGCCGAAGGTGTGCCCGTACGGCCCGGTGATCACGTTCAGCGCGGTCGAACCGGGTCGCGCGCCGCCGCGGACGCAGCCCTCCAGAGGCAGCAGCGCCTCGCCCTGCGTGATCACCACGTCCTGCTCGGTGGACAGCAGCGCGGCCACCCGCCGCTCGATGGCCGCGAAGTGCGCGGCGGTCAGCGGGGCCAGGTCGAGGAGGGGGTGTGTCACGGCGGGCTCTCTTCTGGTCTGTTCATATTCCGTACGGACTGCTCCGCCGAGGGTACCGACGCCCTCGTACAGTGCTGGAATGAGCGATCACGTGGTGCTGCATGTGAAGGGGCGGGTGCTCGTCGGCCCGGAGGACGTCCGGGACGAGCTGTGGGTCGTGGACGGGCGGATCAGCCACGACCGGCCGGCGCGTGCCCAGGACGTCAGGACGGTACGGGGCTGGGCACTGCCCGGTCTGGTCGACGCGCACTGCCATGTCGGTCTCGACAAGCACGGCGCCGTCGACGCGGCCACCAGCGAGAAGCAGGCCCTCACCGACCGGGACGCGGGCACGCTGCTGATCCGTGACGCGGGCTCGGCGGCCGACACCCGGTGGATCGACGACCGCGAGGACCTGCCCAAGATCATCCGGGCGGGCCGGCACATCGCCCGCACCCGGCGCTACATCCGCAACTACGCCCACGAGATCGAGCCGGCCGACCTGGTCGCGTACGTCGGCCGGGAGGCGCGGCGCGGCGACGGCTGGGTCAAGCTGGTCGGTGACTGGATCGACCGCGAGGCCGGCGATCTGACGGCCTGCTGGCCGCGGGCCGAGGTGGAGGCCGCCATAGCCGAGGCGCACCGGCTGGGCGCGCGGGTGACCGCGCACTGCTTCGCCGAGGAGTCGCTGCGCGACCTGGTCGAGGCGGGTATCGACTGCGTCGAGCACGCGACCGGTCTGACCGAGGACACGATCCCGTTGTTCGCCGACCGGGGGGTGGCGATCGTGCCGACGCTGGTCAACATCGGGACGTTCCCCGGGCTGGCGGCCGGGGGAGAGGGCAAGTTCCCGCGCTGGGCCGCGCACATGCGCCGGCTGCACGCGCGCCGCTACGACACCGTCCGGGCCGCCTACGACGCGGGCATCCCCGTCTACGTCGGTACCGACGCGGGCGGCTCCCTGGCGCACGGCCTGGTCGCCGCCGAGGTCGCCGAGCTCGTCAAGGCCGGCATCCCGCCGCTGCGGGCCCTGTCTGCCACGTCGTGGGGCGCGCGCCAGTGGCTGGGGCGCCCGGCCCTGGAGGAGGGCGCCCCGGCCGACATCGTCGTCTACGACGAGGACCCGCGCGCCGACGTCCGGGTACTGGCGGCACCCCGGCGGGTGATCCTCAACGGCCGTGTCATCGGCTGAGGAACAGCAACCGGGCGCGCTTCTCGGCGAGGTGGACCTCCGGCAGCACGATCTCCGGCAGGACCACCTCGGGTCCCGGCTCGAAACCGGCGCGCACCAGCAGCGCGATCGCCTTGTCGTTCGCGGCGTCCGGCTCGGCCACGATCCGCCGGTGGTCCTGGAGGGCGAACGCCGTGAGCCCCTTCACCAGGCGCGCCGAGAACCCGCGCTCGGGCGCGCCGGCCGGGGCGATCAGCAGGTGGACGCCGATGTCGCCGGGCTGGGCGTCGTAGCACTCGCTGACCCGGTCGGCCCCCGGCTCGTAGGTCTGGAAGAGCGCGACCGGCTCGCCGTCCCGGTACGCCAGGAACGCGTGGTGCGTGGTGAGCGAGTCGAGGTGGGCGTAGACCTCGCGGACGTCGTCCACGGTCGTCTCGCGCATGCCCCAGAAGCGCGCCCGCTCCTCGCTGACCCAGGAGTGCAGCAGCGCGGCGTCGCGGGCGGGGTCGACCCGGGCGAGGCGCAGGGTGCCGAACCCGTCGACGGCCTGCTCGTACACGGCTTCAGTGGTGGTCACGGGACTCCTCGGTGAGTTGCTTCCAGTCGGTGACGACGGGGACGAGCCCGCCCCGCGCCCAGAGGGGGAGCTGGTCGCGTTCGTGCGGGTCGCCGGGGATGCCGGAGGCGCCGAGCGGGACCACCCACAGGCTGTCCTCGCGCCGGGCCAGGTCCCACACGTAGCGGGCGGCCGGGCCGCGGGCGCTGCGGTCGGTGACGCCGGGGACGCTGGACGTGGACAGTACGCAGTCGTGGTCGCCGTCCAGGCCGGGCCAGGCGGCGTCGTCGTCCGCCGGCAGCGCCGCCCAGGGGGCGAGGCGGTGGGTGGCGCCCCAGGACCGGGGGGCGCCGGCCGCGGCCACTTCCTCCAGGGCGGCGCGCACCGTCGCCGCCCGGTCGGCCGGCGGCACGGGCCCGCCGGTCAGCAGGGACTCCAGGGCGTAGGCGATGCGCGGGGCCAGGGCCAGCCAGGGCTGGAACAGGGCGGGGTAGGCGGGCGGCTGGGCCAGCACGCGCAGGGCCGGGTGACCGGCGAGGCGGCGCACGACCGCTCCCCGTACGGCGGCGAACGCCGCCGCGTCCGCGCTGCCGGCCGCCATGTGCCGGTCCCAGCGCAGCAGCCGGTCACGCAGTTCCCGGGCCCCGGCGGTGAGGTCGGGTGCCTCGGCCACCAGGGCCAGCAGGGGCCGGGCGGAGGCGAGCAGGGTGTCGGTGTGGACGGCCGCCATGTCCGCGGCGGTCCACCGCTTCGGCTCGGCCAGCAGTCCGGCGATCCGGACCGCGCGGTGCGGTGGCGCGAACTCGACGCCGAGGGGCGCGGCCGGTCCGCGCTGGTTCGCCATGACCGCGACGCCGTCGACCGGCCGCCTGGGCAGCGGGTCGTGGTGGCCCCGCCACTCGTGGCCGGGCTCCCAGGCGGGCACGACCCGCAGCTGGTTGTCGCGGTGGCGCACCGGCACGTACCCGGCCACCCGGTGCAGGGTGCCGCCGCGGGTGTCGGCGGCCTGGACGACGTTGACGGGCTCCACCCAGTGGTCGAAGGCCCGGTCCACGTCGGCCACGGTCCGGGCGGCGAGGAGGGCGGGCAGGGCGGTGAAGCCGAGCTCGCCGGTGACGCGGGGCGGGTAGCGCAGGCTGACGGGACCTTCCGCGCCCTCCGGGACGATCACCGGGCCGCGTTCGGTCTCGATCACCTCGACGGTGACCGGGCCGGCGTCCTTGACCTCGAGGGTCTCGGTGTGGGCGGGTGCGGGCCGCCAGCCCTCGGGACCGAGGGCCTCCACCGCGCCGTCGGCGGTGCGCCGCAGCCGCTCGCGGTAGAGGTCCTGGTAGTCGGCCATGGCGTTGGTGATGGCCCAGGCGACGCCGCCGGTGTGCCCGAAGTGCGCCAGGCCGGGCACGCCGGGCACGGCCAGCCCCACCACGTCGTACTCGGGGCAGGCCAGCCGGATCTGCTGGTACACCCCGGGTGCCTCGATGAACCGGTGCGGGTCGCCCGCCACGATGGCCGCGCCGCTGGCGGTGCGCTCACCGGTGACCAGCCAGCCGTTGCTGCCGGAGGTGGCGGGGCCGTCCGTGGCGAACAGCTCGACGGACTCCTCGCCGAGCCGGCGGGCGACCTCGTCGCGCCACAGCTTGGTCGGGAAGCCCGCGAAGAGGATGTGGGTCGACAGCCAGACGCCCAGGGGTGTCCAGGGCTCCCAGTGCCCGGGAGCGAGCGCGGTGGCGGCGAACTCGGGCGTCCGGCCCGCCCCTTCCGGGAGCCCGGCGTTGACGCCGTCCACGTACGCCGTGACCCAGGTACGGGTCGGGGCGTCCAGCGCGTCGAAGCAGCGCCGCGCGGTGTCGGCCAGGCGGGCGCGGCGGGCGAAGAGGTCCCACTCGACGGCGTCGGCGCCGAGGAAGGCGGCCGTGGTGCCCTGGACGCGGTGCCGCTCGACCTCCAGTTGCCACGCCCGGTCCAGGGCGGTGGTGCGGCCCTGGGCGAAGGCGAGTGCGTGCGCGTCGGCGGCGCGGAGATGCGGGATGCCCCAGGTGTCCCGGTAGACCTCGATGCTCACTCTTGTCCCGATCTCTTTAGGTTAGGCTGCCCTAACTTAAGCCACGGCTGTCCGAGAATCAATCCCGGGGGTCCGGGTGAAGCCCGGGAACGCGCGTGCCTGTTGATTCGAAAGCGCGCACCAAAACTCCCCGTTGGGGTGAACTCCCCTCGCCGGGCTGACGATTCACTCCCGCCGCGCGAGGATTCCGGTGTTCCAGGCCGCCGCCGCACACGTGTCCCCGTGGGCGGTTTCGGCGGCCCCTGTCTCCCGTGGGGGTTCCACCACCGTGAACAGCAACACCTTCCGCATGCCCGTATGCCGCCGCGCCGCCGCCGCCGCCATGGCCGTCGCGGCCCTCACCGCCGGCCCCGCGGCGCCGGCCGCGCACGCCACCGACGGTGCGGGCGGGGGACGCGCGGGCGCGGCCGTCCTCCGTACCGGCCTGGACGTCTCCCTGCTCGACAAGGGCGTACGCGTACCGCTCCGGACCGCGCTCAACGAGGTGCGGGCCCCGGCGAGCGCGGAGAGGACCGCGCTGACCGTGACACTGGACGGGGCCGAACGGGGCAAGCCGGTCAGCGTCCTGCGCGCGGACGTGGCCACCGCGAAGGCCACCGCGGACGAGCGGGCCGCGGAGGGGCACACCAACCTCGTCAACGCCCGGGTGCACGTACCCGGGCTGCCGCTGCTGTCCCTGATCGAGGTCGAGAAGGTCACCTCCCGGGCGGTCTGCGAGGCGGGCAAGCGGCCGGTCGCCACCTCCCGGCTGCTCGGCCGGGTCACCGTCCTCGGCAAGCGGGTGACGCCGGCGGCGAGCGGCACGACCAGGGTCGACGTGCCGGGGGTGGGCGAGGTGAGGCTCGACCTGTCGAAGACGCACACCACCTCCCGCACCGCCGCCGCCACCGCGCTCGCCCTGCGGGTGTCGGTGAACCCGCTGAAACTGAACGTCGCGGAGGTCACGGGCACGGTGACCCTCGCCGAGGCGACCTGCCGGACGCCCCTCGCCCCGCTGCCCCGGCCCGACGTCAAGCCCCAGACGGGCGACCGGCCGGAGACCCCCGACCTCGCCGAGACGGGCGGCAGCCCGACCACCCCGTACGTCGCGGGCGGCGCCGCGGCTCTGCTCGCCGCGGGCGCGGGAGCCCTGGTCCTGGCCCGGCGGGGCGGCGGCAGGCGCTGACCTGCGGGTGCCCGTCCACGGGTGCACGCTGGAGGAGTACGCGTGAGGCGCAGGAGGTGACTTCGATGCAGACGATCGTCGGCTGGCACGTCGAGATCGAGTTCGCCGAGGAGGCGGGCAGGACGAGAGCGGCCTGCATGGTGCGGTTGCCGGACGGCACCGAGATGCGCGCCCACGGTCACGCCAAGCGCCACCCCGACGACACCGAACAGCAGCGGGTGGGCGAGGAGATCGCCGCGGCCCGCGCGCTCAACGAACTGTCCCGGAACCTGATGAGGAAGGCGGGAGGCGAGATCGAGGAGGTGACGCACATCCCGCCGCACCTGGCGATGTGACCACCGGGGGGGCGGGCGGCCCACCGCCGCCGGCGCCCCGCCCCGCCGGCGTGACGGGCGGCCGTGTCGGGCGGCCCGCGCACGGGCCGACGGCTCCGCCGGTCCCGCCCGCCCGGCCCTGCCGTCCGTGCGACCGCGGCACCGCGCCGCGCACCCGGGCCGGGGGCCCGAGCCCGGCCCCGCGCCCCGCCGGCCCAGCCCCGGCCCCGGCGCCGGCCTCAGCCGTCGCCGCCCGCGCTCCCGGCCATCACCAGCGCCTGGTCCAGGGCCTGGAGGAAACGGTTCGTCGTCGTACGGTCGCGGACCGCCAGGCGCAGCCACTGCGGGCCCAGGCCCGGGAAGGTGTCCCCGCGCCGGGCCGCGAAACCCAGCGACCGCAGCCGCTCGCGCACCACGTCCGCGCGGTCCATCCGTACCAGCACGAACGGCCCCTCGGCCGCCGTGACCGCCCGTACCTCGTCGAACTCCGCCAGCCCCGCCAGCAGATGGGACCGCTCCGTCGCGATCCGGTGCGCCGCGTGCTCCGCCTCCGCCAGCGCGGCGCGGGACATGCACGCCTCGGCCGCCACCAGCGCCGGGGAGGAGACCGGCCACAGTGGCTGGGCCCGCTCCAGGGCCCCCACCGTCTCCCGGTCGGCCAGCAGGTAACCGACCCGCAGCCCCGCCAGCCCCCACGTCTTGGTCAGGCTGCGCAGCACCACCAGCCCCGGCACGTCGCGCCGGCCGGCCAGCGACTCGCGCTCGCCCGGCACCGCGTCCATGAAGGCCTCGTCCACCACCAGGGTCCGCCCCGGCCGGGCCAGCCGCGCCAGGGTCTCGGCCGGGTGCAGCACGGACGTGGGATTCGTCGGGTTGCCCACCATCACCAGGTCGGCGTCCTCCGGCACCGCGCGGACCGCCGCCCCGTCCAGGCGGAATCCGTCCTCCTCGCGCAGCAGGACCCGCCGCACCCGGTGACCGGCGTCCCGCAGGGCCGCCTCGGGCTCGGTGAACTGCGGGTGCACCACCACCGGCCGCCGCACCGGCAGCGCCCGCGCCAGCAGGACGAACGCCTCGGCCGCCCCGGCGGTCAGCAGCACCCGCTCGGCGGGCAGACCGTGCCGTTCGGCGACCGCGGCCCGTGCCGCCCGCCCGTCCGGGTAGGCGGCCAGGCCGGTGAGCGAGGCCGCTATGCGCTCGCGCAGCCAGTCGGGTGGGGTGTGGGAACGGACATTGACCGCGAGATCGGTCAGCTTCTCGTCCCGGACTTCCGCGTCACCGTGGTGCCGCAGGTCTTGGGTGTCGGTGTGGGGATGCATGGCCGCCATGGTGTGGGTGTGGGGAGTGGGGGATGGACGGAAGACCGGCGGGACCGGTGGCTTCCGGTAGCGCTCCATGACCAGGATCTAACACGTCCGGTGTCTCCCCAGCGGTGTACCCGTGCCCCCCGTTCAACAACCGCCTGCGCGCCACGGCACACGTCGCCCGCGCCGACTTGGCCTTCGGCACGACCAGTTCGCCCCCGCCGGCCAGCGCCGCCGCCTCCGCCACCGACGGCGTTCCCGTGGCGGCGAGCGCCGCCCCCGACGGGCGCGCCACGGCGATCCGCGCCAACTCGCCGGGCGGGTAGGCCCGCAGGGGCACCCCGAGCCGGGCCGCGGCGGCCACGATGCCCGGCTCGTCCGCCTTCATCGCCACGGTCGCCAGCTCGACCACCCCGTCCGCCGGCAGTCCGGCGCCCCGCAGGGTCCGCTCGATCAGCCCGAGCACCTCGCCGGTGGACACGCCCCGCCCGGCCCCCACCCCGACGACCAGCGCACCCCGGGTCACCGCGCGCAGAACTCCACGAACCGCCGGGCCGTCGCGGGCGCCGCCGCCCAGTGCGTGTGCACGTAGCTCGCGTGCACACCGCCCTGGACGAAGCCCTCGACGCGCCGCCGCAGCTGCCGCAGCCCCCACGCCGGCGCCGGCCCGGCACCCGGCTCCAGCACCGTGCGGTGGAACTCGTGCCCGCGCATCCGCGTCCCGGCCGCCGCCAGCGGGCTGTCGCTCACCGCGACGGCGTCCCGGTAGCCCAGCGTGAGCCGCTCCGACATCCGCGCCTCGGCGTCCAGCACCCCGCACATCGGCTCGCCGTCCAGGGACCGGGCCAGGTACAGCAGTCCCGCGCACTCGGCGGCGACCGGCGCGCCGGACGCCGCCAACTCCGCGACCGCCTCGCGCAGCGCCGCGTTGGCGGACAGCTCGGACCCGTACATCTCCGGGAAGCCGCCGCCGATGACCAGCCCGCGCGCGCCGTCCGGGAGTTCCTCGTCCCGCAGCGGGTCGAAGGCCACGACCTCGGCCCCCGCCGCGGCCAGCAGTTCGGCGTGCTCGGCGTAGGAGAAGGTGAAGGCGGCCCCGCCCGCGACGGCGACGACCGGACGCGGCCCGGCCACCGGCTCGACAGCCGGCTGCCAGGCCGCGCCGGGCAGCGGCGGGGCCGACCGGGCCAGCGCCAGCAACGCGTCCAGGTCGCAGCCCGAGCGGACCTGCTCCGCCTGCGCCGCGACCGCGTCCACCGCCTGCGCCTGCCGCTCCGCCACCGGGACCAGGCCCAGGTGCCGCGACGGCGTCGACACGGCCGGCGCCCGCCGCAGCACGCCGAGGACGGGCACGCCCGACTCCCCGAGCGCCTCACGCAGCAGGTGCTCGTGCCGGTCGGTGGCGACCTTGTTGAGGATCACCCCGCCGATCCGCACCTGCGGGTCCCACGACGCGAACCCGTGCACCAGCGCCGCCACCGAACGCGACTGCGACGAGGCGTCCACCACCAGCACCACCGGCGCCTTCAGCAACTTGGCCACCTGCGCCGTGGACGCCAGCTCCCCCTGGTCGGCGGCACCGTCGTACAGGCCCATCACCCCCTCCACGACGGCCAGGTCGCAGCCGCGCGAGCCGTGCGCGAAGAGCGGCGCGATCAGCTCCGTGCCGCACATGTAGGCGTCGAGGTTGCGGCCCGGCCGGCCGGTGGCCAGCGCGTGGTAGCCGGGGTCGATGTAGTCGGGCCCGACCTTGTGCGGGGACACCGCGAGACCACGGCCGGCGAACGCGGCCATCAGACCGGTCGCCACCGTGGTCTTGCCCGCGCCGGAGGAGGGCGCGGCGATGACGAGACGTGCTACCACTCGATGCCCCGCTGGCCCTTCTGACCGGCGTCCATCGGGTGCTTGACCTTGGACATGTCGGTGACCAGATCGGCGAACCCGCACAGCTCGGCGGGCGCGTTGCGGCCGGTGATGACCACGTGCTGCTGGCCGGGCCGGTTCCGCAGCACCTCGACCACCTCGGCGGTGTCCACCCAGCCCCAGTGCAGGGGGTAGGCGAACTCGTCGAGCACGTAGAACCGGTACGTCTCCTCGGCCAGGCAGCGCTTGATGTGCTCCCAGCCCTCCCGGGCCTTCTCCTCGTTGGACACCTCGGAGTCGCGCTGGATCCAGGACCACCCCTCGCCCATCTTGTGCCAGTCGACGGTGCCGCCCTCGCCGGACGCCCCGAGGACCTTCAGCGCGTTCTCCTCGCCGACCTTCCACTTCGCCGACTTGACGAACTGGAAGACCCCGACCGGCCAGCCCTGGTTCCAGGCGCGCAGCGCCATCCCGAAGGCGGCCGTCGACTTCCCCTTCCCGACCCCCGTGTGCACCATCACCAGCGGACGGTTGCGGCGCTGGCGAGTGGTGAGACCGTCCTGCGGTACGACGGTCGGCTGTCCCTGCGGCATCAAGCGGCCCTTCTGTGTGCCCGGTGGGTCTGAACGTCCTTGACGAGCCCGGCGATGGAGTCCGCGCGCAGCTCGTCCAGGGTGACGGCGGTGCCGCCGAGATCGCGGGCCAGCTCGGCGGCCAGCCCCAGCCGTACCGGCCCGGCCTCGCAGTCGACCACCACACTGGCGGTGCCCTCCGCGGCGTGCAGCCGGGCCGCCCGCGCGGCCAGCGCCAGGGGTTCGGGGCCGCCGGTGGCCCGGCCGTCGGTGACGACGACCAGCAGCGCGCGCCGTGAGGGGTCGCGCAGCCGCTCCACGCGCAGTACGTCATGGGCCTTCAGCAGCCCGGCCGACAGCGGGGTGCGCCCGCCGGTCGGGAGCTGCTCCAGGCGGGCCGCCGCCGCGTCCACCGAGGACGTGGGCGGCAGCGCCACCTCCGCCGACGAGCCCCGGAACGTGACCAGTCCGACCTTGTCCCGCCGCTGGTAGGCGTCCAGCAGCAGCGACAGCACGGCGCCCTTGACGGCGCCCATGCGCTGCCGGGCCGCCATCGAACCCGACGCGTCCACCGCGAACAGCACCAGGTTGCCCTCCCGCCCCTCGCGGGTCGCCTGGCGCAGGTCGTCGCGCCGCACCACCAGCCCGGGGCCGGACCGGCCGCGCGCCCGCTGGTGCGGGGCCGCGGCCTGCACGGTGGCGGCCAGGTGCAGCTTGGTCAGCGCGCCCCGCGGCCGGCGCGCCCCGGTCGTCCTGCCGTGCTCGGTGCGGGCGCGGGAGCGGCGCCCGGCCGCGCCCTCGCCGAGCCCCGGCACGCTGAGCGCCTTGGTACGGAACGGCTCGGCGGCCCTGACGGCGGCCTGCTCGGGGGCAGCGCCCGCGCCCGGCGCGCGGGCGCCCTCCGGCGCGTCCTCCCGGCCCCCCTCCGGATCGGTCCGCGAGGACTCGGCGGACGCGTCCGGTGCCCCGCCCTGCGGCGGCACCCCGCCGCCACCGTCCGGGCCACCGCCTCCGGGTCCGCCGTCGGGCCCGCCGCCGTCCGGGCCCGGGTCCGGGTCCGGGTCCTGGTCCGGGTCGGGGTCGGGCTCGGGCTCGGGCTCCGGGGAGTCGTCGTCGCCCGCGAACTCCTCCAGGGTCCGGTCCAGTTTGTCCTCGTCCAGCCCCGGCGCGTCGAACGGCGAGCGGCGCCGGCGGTGCGGCAGCGCGAGCAGCGCCGCCTGCCGTACGTCGTCCGAGGTGACCTCGGTGCGCCCGGCCCAGGCGGCCAGCGCCGTCGCCGTGCGGGCCATCACGATGTCGGCGCGCATGCCGTCCACCTCGAACGCGGCGCATGTCGCGGCGATCTGCCGCAGCGCCGCGTCCCCCAGCGTCACCTGGGGGAGCAGCGCGCGGGCGGTCACGATCCGCTCCCGCAGCGCGGTCTCGTCGTCGGCCCAGCGCGCCGCGAAGGCGGCGGGATCGTCGTCGTGGGCCAGCCGGCGCCGCACCACCTCGACCCGCTGCTCGGGCTCGCGGGAGGCGGCGACCTCGACGGTGAGCCCGAACCGGTCCAGCAACTGCGGCCGCAGCTCGCCCTCTTCCGGGTTCATGGTGCCCACCAGCAGGAACCGCGCGGCGTGCCGTACGGAGACGCCCTCGCGCTCCACGTACGAGGCGCCCATCGCGGCGGCGTCCAGCAGCAGGTCGATCAGGTGGTCGTGGAGGAGGTTGACCTCGTCCACGTACAGGATCCCCCGGTGCGCCGCGGCGAGCAGCCCCGGCTCGAACGCCTTGACGCCCTCGGCCAGCGCCCGCTCGATGTCCAGCGCGCCGACGAGCCGGTCCTCGGAGGCGCCGACCGGCAGCTCCACCATGCGGGCCGGACGGGAGGTGGCGGCGCCGGTCCCGTGCGGGCCGTCGGGGCACTGCGGGTCCGGCGCCGCGGGGTCGCAACTGAAGCGGCAGCCCGCCACGACCGGTACCTCGGGCAGCAGGTCCGCCAGGGCGCGCACCGCCGTGCTCTTGGCGGTGCCCTTCTCGCCCCGGACGAGGACGCCGCCGACCGCCGGACTGACGGCGTTGAGCAGCAGCGCCAGCCGAAGGTCGTCCATGCCGACGACGGCGGTGAACGGATACCGGGTGCTCATGTGCTGATCGCTCCTTGGCGTTCGGGTCGGACGGGCGGCGGACTCGGTGGCCGCGTGCGGCGCGGCGGTGGGCCGGGGCGCCGTGGTCATGGCGCTCCCGGGGGGACGAACGGCAGCCCGGCCGGCGGCCCGGACTCGATCAGCTTCCAGAGCGCGTCCGTGTCCGCGTGCTCCTCGATCAGGTCGCCCAGCCGGTCGAGCTGTTCCTCGCGCAGCGCGCCGAACGAGGTGCCGGGCGCCGGGACGAACCGCCGTCCGGCGGCCCCGGCCACCGCCCGCAGGAACGCCCGCCGGAAGCCGTCGCTCTCCAGCGACCCGTGCCAGTGCGTGCCCCACACCGCCCCGACCCGGCAACCGTCCAGGAAGGGCTCCCCACCGCGCACCTCGGCGACGCCGTGGTGGATCTCGTACCCCTCGACGGGTTCCCCCAGGGCCCGGCCGGCCGGGCGGGCGAGCGTCTTGTCGGGGGCGAAGCGCACCCGTACCGGCAGCAGCCCCAGGCCCGCCACCCGGCCGGCCCGGGACTCCACCTCGTCGTCGATCCACTCGCCGAGCACCTGGAAGCCGCCGCAGACGCCCAGCACCGGCCGGCCCTCGGCGGCACGCCGCACCAGCGCGTCGGCGAGGCCCCGCTCGCGCAGCCACGCCAGCGCCCTGACGGTGCCGCGGGTGCCCGGCACCACGACCAGGTCGGCGTCCACGAGCTCCTCGGGCCGGTCCACGAACCGCACCACGACGCCCGGTTCGGCGGCCAGCGCGTCCACGTCGGTGAAGTTCGACATCAGCGGGACGGCGCAGACGGCGACGCGCAGCACGTCCTCGCCGACCGGTGGCGCGACGACGGACTCACGCACCGTGCCGCGCATGGACACCCGCAGCCCGTCCTCCTCGTCGATGCCCAGCCCGTGCGCGTACGGCAGGACGCCCAGCGTCCGCCGGCCGGTCAGGCCGTGGAGCATGTCCAGACCCGGCTCCAGCAGTGTCACATCGCCCCGGAACTTGTTGACCAGGTAGCCGGCGACCAGCGCCTGGTCCTCGGGGGCCAGCAGCGCCGTGGTGCCGAAGAACTGCGCGAACACCCCGCCCCGGTCGATGTCACCCACCACCACGACCGGGAGGCGCGCGGCGCGGGCGATGCCCATGTTGACGATGTCGGTGCGCCGCAGGTTGATCTCGGCGGGGCTGCCGGCGCCCTCACAGATCACCACGTCGTGTGTCGCGCGCAGCTCCTCCAGGCACTCCACGACCGTGCCGAACAGCGCCTGCTGCCGGCCGCCGTGGTAGCCCCGGGCGCTGAGCTCGCCGACCGGCCTGCCCATCAGCACCACCTGGCTGGAGCGGTCACCGCCGGGCTTGAGCAGCACCGGGTTCATCAGCGCGGTCGGCTCCACCCGGGCGGCCTGCGCCTGCATGGCCTGGGCGCGCCCGATCTCCGCGCCCGCACGGGTCACGAAGGAGTTGAGGGACATGTTCTGCCCCTTGAACGGGGCGACCTTCACGCCCTGGCGCACCAGCCACCGGCAGATGCCGGCCGTCACGACGCTCTTGCCCGCGTCGGACGTGGTGCCCGCGACCAGCAGTCCGCCTCTCACATTCCCCTCCGGTTCCGGGCCCGCCGGGCCCCGGCGGCCAGCCGGCCGCCGGCGCAGACCACCAGCGCCAGGGCGCTCACCCGGCGCGAGAGCCGTACCGCCCGTTCGATGTCGGTCACCTCCACGGCCCGGCCGGCCGCGTTGAGCACCGGACGGTGCTCCACGCGCCCGCCGTACGAGAGGGTGCCTCCCAGCCGTACACCCAGGGCCCCGGCGAACGACGCCTCCACCGGGCCCGCGTTGGGGCTGGGGTGCGCGGCGGCGTCGGCCCGCCAGGCGCGCACCGCCCCGCGCGGATCGCCGCCCGCGACGGCCGCCAGCGCGGCCGTCAGCCGGGCGCCGGGCCAGCCCGCCACGTCGTCCAGCCGGGCCGAGGCCCAGCCGAACCTGCGGTACTTGGGCGACCTGTGGCCCACCATGGCGTCCAGCGTGTTCACCGCCCGGAAGGCGACCAGGCCCGGTACGCCGCCCAGCGCGCCCCACACCAGGGCGCCGACGACCGCGTCGGAGGTGTTCTCGGCGACCGACTCCACCACCGCCCGCGCCATCGCGGGCCCGTCCAGCGACTGCGGGTCGCGCCCGCACAGATGCGGCAGCCGCTCGCGCGCCACCTCCAGGTCCCCGGCCGCCAGCGCCCCGCCGACGGCGCGCGCCTCACGGCCCAGCGTGGTGCCGCCGACGACGGCCCACACGGAGGCGGCGGTCAGAGCGACCGACAGTGCGCTCCGGCGGTCTGCGGCGCGTGCGACCAGCGCGGCGGCACCCGCCGCGCCCCCGGCGCACACGGCCGTATGGACAGCGCCCCAGCCACGGTGGTCGCGCCACAGCGCGCCCTCCACCCGGCCCGCGGCCCGCCCGAAGGCGGCCACGGGGTGGGCGCGGCGCGGGTCACCGACGAGCAGGTCGACGGCGAGGCCGGCGGCGGCGCCGTACGCGAAGACACGTTCCCTGCGCATCGGCTCAGCCCGCCGATACGCGGTGAGAACCCCTGGTACGCGTACGACTGGTACGCACAGCACTCGGTGGAACGGCGAGACGGCAGCCTGACATGGCGCAATGTCCTCACTCAGGGTCCGCGCCCTGGCTCGACGTGACCGGCGGCGAGAGTTCCTGACTCGTCCGGCCCCGGGGGGCCGGACTCACAGTGGCGGGACCGCGCCGGATTCGCACCGGCTTCCTCTCCTGCCGCCGTAAGGGGCCCCGGCAGTCCACCACGGTCCGCGAAGGCCCGTCAACTCACCCTTGACCTGCGGCCTTCGGGGCCCGGCCGGGCGGAGCGGGCACGGCGAGGCCCGGAACGGGTGGTCCGTTCCGGGCCTCGCGCGGGGTGGCGCCGTGCCGCGGACGCGCGGCGGGATGCGGTGGGGGTCAGACGACGATCAGGTATATCCCGTACGTCACGGCCGCCGCGCACAGGGCGAAGCAGGCGTAGGCGCCGGTACGGGCCAGAGCCGCGGAGCCGCCCCCCGCCGCCGCCGACTCCCGCTTGGAGAGGCCGACGATGCCGAGGGTGAACAGGCCCACCAGTGCGACGGTGGCGACGAGGCTCACGCCGAAGACGGTGGCGAGAGCCGCCCAGTCGATCTTCATGCTGTTTCTTCCTTGGAGCGATCAGACCGCGGCGGTGGACGCCGGGTCGGCCGCGGCCGCGGCGGAGGCCGGTGCCGGGATGGTGGTCTTGAACTCGGGCGCCGCGGGAACGGCGGCGGCGACACCGGCCGGGGGCGGGGTGACGGCCGCGATGGCGGCGGTCACGACGCCGGCGGGCTCGTCGGTCCCGTCCTCGGTGACGTTGGTGTGGTCGACCGGCTTGCGGCGCGAGGCGACCCAGATCGCGGCGGAGCCGGCGATCAGCAGGGCGGCGACCACGACGACGCCCCAGGTGCCCTGCTGGGTGAGGAACTCGGCGGCGGCGGCCACCAGGCCGGCGGCCGGCAGGGTCAGGCCCCAGGCGACGAACATCCGGGTGGCGGTCGACCAGCGGACGACGCCGCCCTTGCGGCCGAGGCCCGCGCCCATCACGGCGCCGGAGCAGGACTGGGTGGTGGAGAGCGAGAAGCCCAGGTGCGAGGAGGCCAGGATGACCGTCGCGGCGCTGGTCTGCGCGGCGAAGCCCTGCGGCGGACGCAGGTCGGTCAGGCCCCTGCCCATGGTACGGATGATGCGCCAGCCGCCCAGGTACGTGCCGAGCGCGATGGCCAGGCCGGCGGAGACGACGACCCACATCGGGGGGTTGGAGCCGGGCGCCAGGACACCGCCGGTGACCAGGGCCAGGGTGATGACACCCATGGTCTTCTGCGCGTCGTTGGTGCCGTGCGCCAGCGAGACGAGGCCGGCGGAGGCGATCTGCCCGGCCCGGTAGCCCTTGGCGGTCGCCTTCTCGTCGGTGCGGCTGCCGATCCGGTACGTCAGGCGGGTGGCGAGCGTCGCGGCCACGCCGGCCACGATCGGGGCGGCGATGGCCGGGATCAGCACCTTGGTGACGACGGTGCTGCCGTTGACGGACGACCAGCCGGCCGACATCACCGCCGCGCCGATCAGACCGCCGAAGAGGGCGTGGGAGGAGCTGGACGGCAGGCCGAGCAGCCAGGTCAGCAGGTTCCACAGGATCGCGCCGACCAGCGCCGCGAAGATCACTTCTGTTCGGATGCCCGCTTCGTTGATGATCCCGCCGGAGATCGTCTTGGCGACCTCGACCGACAGGAACGCACCCACCAGGTTGAGCACGGCGGACATGGCCACCGCCGTCTTGGGCTTGAGAGCGCCGGTCGAGATGGTGGTGGCCATCGCGTTGGCGGTGTCATGGAAACCGTTCGTGAAATCGAACACTAGAGCTGTCACGACCACAATGGCGAGCAGCAGCGTGATGTGTTCCATTTACCCAGGCAATCGTTCGACGTCAGTGGCCAGGCGAACGTAGGCAACCTGAGTGAACGGAAGGTGAACTGGGTCGGGCGTTGTGATGACCTCGAACGGGGGCCGTTCCCTCCGCTTCGCCGTGGAATCGCCACCCCGCACGGGATGCGGCCGCTCCGGGCCCCGCGCCACGGCCGGCGGGCGCGGTCCCGGCCGGCCGCCGGGGAGATTCTTGTCACTCGGGATCACTCGGGATACTCGGGATCCCGGGGTCGCTCGGGAGCACCGGGGACTTCCCGGCATGCACTCGGAACCCCCCGGAATCCGCCCGCTCCCCGCCCCCGCCCCGTGCCGCCGTCCGGGCCCTGGTCCGGCGCCCCACCGGGCGGTGGAGCCCCGGCCCGCGGCCGGGCGGGCTGTCATGATCGGGCACATGACACAGGACGCGATCGGGCAGGCCTGGGAGGCCCTGGTGGCCACCGCCCGCAGGACGGTGACGGACGGGCTGGTCGTCGGCACCTCGGGCAACGTCTCCGTACGGGTCGGGGACCTGGTGCTGGTCACCCCCAGCGGCGTGCCCTACGACCGGCTCACCCCCGCCGACGCCACCGTGGTCGACCTGGCCGGGAACCAGGTGCGCGGCGAGCTCATGCCCACCAGCGAACTCCCCATGCACCTGGAGATCTACCGCCACACCCCGGCCGGCGCCGTCGTGCACACCCACGCGGTGCACGCCACCGCCGTCTCCACCCTCGTCACCGAGCTCCCGCCGATCCACTACATGGCCGCCGCCCTGGGCGGCCCGGTCCGGGTCGCGCCCTACGCGCTGTACGGGACCGAGGAGCTGGCCGGGCACATGCTCACCGCCCTGGCGGACCGCACCGCCTGCCTGCTGCGCAACCACGGGACCGTGGCCCACGGGGACAGCCTGGACCAGGCCTACGACCGCACCGCCCAGCTGGAGTGGATGTGCCGGGTCTGGCTCACCGCGAGCTCCGTGCCCGGACACACCCCCGCGCTGCTGCCGCCCGGCGAACTGGACCGGGTGGCCGAGAAGTTCCGCGGCTACGGCCAGCGCCGCTGAACCGCCGGCGCACCGGGCGTCACCCGCCGGCCCCGGCCCACTGGCAGCGGGCGGCGACCGTGCCGACACTGGAACGATGCGCCCGGCTACAGCGACGGCAGCGGCCGTCACCACCCTGATCGGCGCCGGCGCGGCCGCGGTGGCGGCCGGCCGGTACGCCAGCACCGCCGCCCTCGGGGCGGGGCCCGGCGGGTCCCTGCCGGGCGAGCCGCGGCTCACCGTGCACGCCACCGCCCCCGGCCGGGTCGTCCTGACCCGCTGCCTGGCCTCCCTGCGGCCCGGCAGGTACGGCCTCACGGCCGCCGGGGTCCACGCGGTCGTCGGCCCGGTGCTGGAGGACGTGCCGCACTCCGCCGACACCGTGGTGCGCCGCCTGGAACGGGTCGCTCGCGGCAGGCTGGAACCGGGCGTCCGGGTCCGCCTCACCCCCCAGCTCCACACCGGGACCCCCGCCGGCGCGCTGGGCATCGACCACGACGACGTGGAGGTGCCCGGCGAACTGGGCCCGCTGCCCGCCTGGTTCGTCCCCGGGGCCCGCTCCACCTGGGTGATCACCGTGCATGGCCTGGGCACCACCCGGGAGCACCCGCTGAACGTGCTCGGCTTCCTGCACCGCGCTCGGCTGCCGGTGCTCGACCTCGCCTACCGGGGCGACCCCGGCGCCCCCCGCCCCGCCGACGGCCTGGGGCACCTCGGCGACTCGGAGTGGCGCGACCTGGACGCGGCGGTCCGCCACGCGGTGCGCAACGGCGCCGAGAGCGTCATCCTCCACGGCTGGTCCACCGGCGGCGCCATGGCCCTGCACGCCGCCGCCAACTGCGGCCTGCGCGACCGGATCCGCGGCCTCGTCCTGGACTCCCCGGTCCTGGACTGGGAGGCCACCGTGCGCGCCCTGGCCACCGCACGCCGGATCCCCGGCCCGCTGCTGCCGCTCGCCGTCCGGGCCGCCCAGGGCAGGACCGGGGTGCACGGCGACCGGCTCGCCGAGGCCGCCGACCCCGACGGACTGCGCGTGCCGACCCTCCTCTTCCACGGTCCGGACGACCACCTCGCCCCCTGGGCGGCCTCCCGGGAGCTGGCCGCACGCCGCCCCGACCTGGTCACCCTGCACACCGTCCGCGACGCCCCGCACGGCGCCATGTGGAACGCCGGGCCCGACCGCTACGAGGAGATCCTGCGCCGCTTCCTCACCCCTCTCATGTAGCGATCCACCACCTCCCGGGGGCCCCGCGCCGCCCGGCGCATCGCATTCCGTTTGGGCTTTCGGGCCGTCACCGGGAAGACTGCCCCCGTGACGTCTCGAAAGCCTGATGAGCAATTGGCGCGCAACTCCAGACTCCGACTCGTCCGTACGCGGCCCCTGACCACGGCCCGGCGGGCCGTGACGACCCGTCGGACACGGTCGGCGACGAGGCCGCCCGAGGGCACGCCACCGCTGGCCGAGCTGGCCCGCCAGGCGCGATCGGTCCTCGCCGACGCCGTACGCATCGCTCGCTGGGCCGCCGTCGAGCGGGACCGGGGCCAGGACGCCGCCCCCGCCAGGGACCGGGCCGCGGCCGCCCTGGACCTGACGCCGGAGCAGGTGCGGGCCGGCTGGGACCGGGCCCGCCTGGCCGGACTGGTCGAACTGCACGGCGGCACCGCCCGTCCCGGCTGGCGGCTGCGCGCCTGGGACCGCGACGACACCGCCGTCCTGCGCGGCTGGGTCGCGCTCTTCGACGCCTGGTCGCTCGTCCACCCCGCACCCGCGGACGCCGCCGCCGCGTCCGTCGCCGAGGTCGTGGAAGCCGTCCCCCAAGTGCTCTCCCTGCTCCAGCTCTCCGCCGGGCCCGTGCCCGTGCCGGCCCTGCTCGACCTGCTCCAGCAGCGCGTCGCCGAGCTGCGCGAGGAGCGCTGCGAGGTCCCCGCCGAACCGCGTCCGGGCGACGCGGCCCGGCGCGCCGACGCACCCCCGCCCGGGCAGCCGCAGCCCCTGCCGGACCCCGCCTCGCTCGCCCGCCTGCTCGACTGGGCCCTGGAGGGCCTGGCCGCGGTGGGCGCGCTGACCCTGGACGAGGGCCAGGCCACCCTCACCCCGCTCGGCAACTGGGCGGTGTGGGTCAAGCTGGAGCAGATCTGCGTCGCCGCGCAGAGCACCGCAGGCCACATCGAGCAGTCCGCCGAGGACATGCTGAGGGCCTGCGCCCGCCTCACCCCGGGCCCGGCCCGCGCCGAGTACCGCGCCTGGCTCGCCGCCCGCCCCCTGGGCAGCGCCGTCACCGAACTGCTGGCCGTCGCCCGCGGTCAGGACGCCCTGCTGCGCGGCCTGGCCTTCGAGGCCCTGCGCGTGGTCGGCGCCGCGGCCGAGGCCGACGTCCGGGCCGCCGCCGAAGAGGTCACCCTGCGCCCCTACGCGCTGCTCTGGCTCGCCGAGCACGAGGGGGCCGACCCCGACGAAGCCGCCGACGTCCTCACCCGCGAGGAGGCCACCTGGCTCTGGGTGGACACCGCGGCGGCCGTCGCCGACCACGGCGAGAGCAGCCTGCTCGTCCGCCACCTGGAGTCCGCCGTGCAGGGCACCGTGCCCGCGCTGCTCGACGCGGTCCGGGCGGTCGGCCACCCCCGCACCGTCCAGGTCCTGGTCGCGCTGGCCGCCGCCCACCCCGATCCCGCGCTGGCCAAGGCGGTGCGCCGGGCCGCCTTCCAGGTCCACACCGGCGGCGCGTGAGCGGAAGGCGGGCCGAAGGGCCGCGCGGACGCCGTGGGGGAGACCGGCCGTCGGCCCACGCCCCCGGCGCCCCGGAGGTGGACCGGGCCCGGACCGGCGCCCGCCCTACCCCGCGGCGCCGGGGGCGTACGTCCCGAAACTCCAGACGTTGCCCTCGGCGTCCCGCGCCATGTAGTCCCGCGAGCCGTAGTCCTGGTCCGTCGGCGGCATCAGGATCTCCACCCCGTACCGCTCCGCCCGGGCGCAGTGGCCGTCCACGTCCGTCACGACGACGTACACCCCGGCCGGGCCCGCGCCCGTCATGGCCCGGCCGAAGACCCCGCCGTGCCCCTTCGAGCCCAGCATCACCATGCCGTTGCCGAAGGCCAGCTCCGCGTGGAGCACGGTGCCGTCCTCACCCTCGTACACGCTCACCTCGGTGAACCCGAAGGCCTCCTTGAGCGTTCTGATGGCCGCCTTCGGGTCCTCGTACAGGATCGTCGGGTAGATGCTCGGTACGTCCGCCATGCCGCTGGTCCCTTCCGCTCGCCCGCGTCCACCGCACCGGCACGCGGATGTGATCCGGATCTCACCTGGTCCCAGTCTGGCAGCGCCCAGCGGCAAGGGCCGCCCGGCCGCCGGGGGCCGCACCGCCCGCGCCGGGGCCGAAAAGCAGTTGCACCCGCCCGTTAGACTGGCCCCCATGGCCATTCTCCCCGTGCACTAGACCGGCGCCGAAGCCACCGCACCCGCCGTCCTTCCGCCGTCCATACCGCCCTGGAGTCTGTCCGTGATCACCGCTTCCGGCATCGAGCTGCGCGCCGGCGCCCGCGTTCTCATCGAGTCCGCGTCCTTCCGTATCGCCAAGGGCGACCGCATCGGCCTGGTCGGCCGCAACGGCGCCGGCAAGACCACGCTCACCAAGTGCCTCGCGGGCGAGGGGATCCCCGCCGCCGGCACCATCACGCGCTCCGGCGAGGTGGGCTACCTGCCGCAGGACCCCCGCACCGGCGACCTGGACGTGCTCGCCCGCGACCGCATCCTCTCCGCCCGCGGCCTCGACGTGCTGATCCGCAAGATGCGGATGAACGAGGAGCGGATCGCGGTGGGCCAGGGCGCCACCCGCGACAAGGCGCTGCGGCAGTACGAGCGCCAGGAGACCGAGTTCCTGACCAAGGGCGGGTACGCGGCCGAGGCCGAGGCCGCCACCATCGCCGCCGCCCTCGGCCTGCCCGACCGGGTGCTGGGCCAGCCGCTCCACACGCTCTCCGGTGGTCAGCGCCGCCGGGTCGAGCTGGCCCGGATCCTCTTCTCGGACGCCGACACCCTGCTCCTGGACGAGCCGACCAACCACCTCGACGCCGACTCCATCGTCTGGCTGCGCGACTACCTCAAGAGCTACCGCGGCGGCTTCATCGTGATCTCCCACGACGTCGACCTGGTCGAGACGGTCGTCAACAAGGTGTTCTACCTGGACGCCAACCGGTCCCAGATCGACGTCTACAACATGGGCTGGAGGCTCTACCAGCAGCAGCGCGAGGCCGACGAGAAGCGCCGCAAGCGTGAGCGCCAGAACGCCGAGAAGAAGGCCGCCGCGCTCAACTCGCAGGCCGACAAGATGCGCGCCAAGGCCACCAAGACGGTCGCCGCGCAGAACATGGCCAAGCGGGCCGACCGCCTCCTCGCCGGCCTGGAGGCGGTACGCGTCTCCGACAAGGTCGCCAAGCTGCGCTTCCCCGACCCCGCGCCCTGCGGCAGGACCCCGCTGATGGCGGAGGGCCTGTCCAAGTCGTACGGCTCCCTGGAGATCTTCACCGACGTCGACCTGGCCATCGACAAGGGCTCGCGCGTGGTCATCCTCGGCCTCAACGGCGCCGGAAAGACCACCCTGCTGCGCCTGCTGGCCGGGGCCGAGAAGCCGGACACCGGGCAGGTCGTGGCCGGTCACGGCCTCAAGCTGGGCTACTACGCCCAGGAGCACGAGACCCTCGACCCGGACCGCACCGTCCTGGAGAACATGCGGTCGGCCGCCCCGGACCTCGATCTCGTCGAGGTCCGCAAGACGCTCGGCTCGTTCCTCTTCTCCGGCGACGACGTCGACAAGCCGGCGGGGGTGCTCTCCGGTGGGGAGAAGACCCGGCTGGCGCTGGCGACGCTCGTCGTCTCCTCGGCGAACGTCCTGCTCCTGGACGAGCCGACGAACAACCTCGACCCGGCCAGCCGCGAGGAGATCCTCGGCGCGCTGCGCACCTACAAGGGCGCGGTCGTCCTCGTCACCCACGACGAGGGAGCCGTCGAAGCCCTCCAGCCGGAGCGGATCATCCTGCTGCCGGACGGTGTCGAGGACCTGTGGGGCGCCGACTACGCGGACCTCGTCGCTCTCGCCTGACCCGGCCCATCACCTCGGTTGGATCATTCGGCTCATCGGTGATCCTTCATCTGAGTGAGTGCTTCTACTACCCCGGCGTGGCACCCGGTGGCCGGCCGGCCCGTCCCTCCCACCACGCTGACCTGGTACTTCGCCGCCCGGCGCGCGGTCGGGCCGAAGTTTCGCCGCCGTCGGCCGGGCCGCGCCGCCGAAACCTTCTGGCACAGACCTTGTCGAATGGCTGGCCAGGAGGGCGTGGAGGGGTGATCATGAGAGTCCAGAGCGCACTTCCCATGAGGAGGCACGGGTGGCCGAGACTCTGAAGAAGGGCAGCCGGGTGACCGGCGCCGCGCGCGACAAGCTCGCGGCAGACCTGAAGAGAAAGTACGACGCCGGTGCGAGCATCCGGGCGTTGGCCGAGGAGACCGGCCGATCGTATGGATTCGTCCACCGGATGCTGAGCGAGTCCGGCGTCACGTTGCGCGGACGCGGCGGAGCGACCCGGGGCAAGAAGGCCACACCGGCCTGAGGTCCGGGCGCGGCCCGTCCGGCCCACCGGTTCCGGCAGGGCCACCCGGTCGACCGCTTACTCGACCGGGTGGTTACTGTGCAGTCACTTACCACGTACGTACCCACGGCGTGGCCGACTGCACGGACCCGGGAGGCGCCCGATGACCTCGCTCGACTCTGTCCTGGAAGTGTTCGACAAGGACGGTGTACGGCTCACCGTCGAGGACGCCGTTGCCACGGTGACCCTGGCCAATCCGGCCAAGCGCAACGTCCAGTCGCCCGCTCTGTGGCGGGCGCTGGCGGAGGCGGGACGGTCACTGCCGGGCAGCGTGCGGGTCGTGGTGCTGCGTGCCGAGGGCAAGTCCTTCTCGGCCGGGCTTGACCGGCAGGCGTTCACGCCCGAGGGCTTCGACGGCGAGCCGTCCTTCATCGACCTCGCGCGCGGCTCCGACGCGGAGCTGGACGCGGTCATCGCCGAGTACCAGGAGGCGTTCACCTGGTGGCGCCGCAACGACATCGTGTCGATCGCGGCCGTCCAGGGGCACGCGATCGGTGCCGGCTTCCAGCTCGCCCTCGCCTGCGACCTGCGGGTCGTCGCGCAGGACGTGCAGTTCGCCATGCGCGAGACCAGCCTGGGCCTGGTCCCCGACCTGACGGGTACGCACCCGCTGGTCGCCGCCGTCGGGTACGCCCGCGCGCTGGAGATCTGCGCCACCGGCCGGTTCGTCCACGCCGACGAGGCCGGGCGCACCGGACTGGCCAACCTCGTCGTACCCGCGGAGGAGCTCGACGCCACCGTGCGGGACCTGGCCGGCGCCCTGCTGGCGGCTCCGCGTGACGCGGTGGTGGAGACCAAGGCGCTGCTGCGCGGTGCGGGGGAGCGTTCCTACGAGGAGCAGCGCACCGCCGAACGCGCCGCCCAGGCCCGTCGGCTGCGCGACCTGGCGGGCCTCGCCGACTAGCCCTCGCCCGGCATCCCGGCGTCCCGCGCTCCGGCGTGCCGCACCCCGGTGACCAGGATCGTCACCGGGAGGGCGCCTCCCACGGCGGTACGGACCGCCCGCGCCACGTCCAGTGCGCGGCGGTCCGACGCCGTCTCCAGTTCGATCCGTAGGTGGTCGGCGGCCCGGTGGACCGAGGGGCCCAGGACCGTGGTCAGCCGCGCCACCCCCGGTACGGCCGCCGCCACGGCCGCTGGGTCGCCGGCCGGGGCTCCACCGGGCGCTCCGGCAGGGTCCGGGGCCCGCTCCTCCGGGGCGCCTCCCCCGGGTGGCGCAACGGCGCCGGGGGAATCCGGCGCCACGTCGTCCAGCAGCGCCGTCACCCGCAGGTCCACTTCCGTCACCGCCAGCCCGAGCCACCGCTCCGACGCCGTGAACAGCGCGGTTCGCAGCCGTCCGGCCAGCGCCGGCAGCGGTGTGCCGGCCGGTGCCGCCGGCCCCGCGGCGAACTCCGCCTCGATCCGCAGCGGCCCCGGTGGCATGGACCCGGGCGGGGCCGGCAGCACGGGCTCCGACACCGCGTCCGGGTCCGCGAGGCCGATCCGCAGCCGGCCCGGCCGGACACCGGGCACCTCCGCGGCCGCCCGGCGCAGCACCCCGTCCGCCGCCCGCTCCGCCAGCCAGATCCCGTCCGCCGCCTCGCCCAGCACCAGGAGCCGGCCCAGCCCGAGCCGGCTCCGTACCGCCGCAGCCCATCCCTCAGCCGTCGTTGTCATCCCCCCAGCCTGCCGCATTCCCGGCGCGAGTTGGAGGAACCACACTTAATGTGGGCAATGGAGCCAAAACCCGCCCGGAAGGGACGAACGGCGATGAGTGACACCGCGCAGAGCGCACAGGCCTCCCAGCCCAGGGGCACGGCGGCCGACGAGACCAGGAAGACCTCCGTGACCAAGCGGAGCGGCGGTGGCGATCCGGCCTCCCGGGGCCGCACCAGCATCGCCGACGGCGTGGTCGAGAAGATCGCCGGGCTCGCCGCCCGGGACGTCGTCGGCGTCCACGCGATGGGCGGCGGCCTGTCCCGGACCTTCGGCGCCGTGCGCGAACGGGTCCCCGGTGGCAAGCCCAGCGTCACCCGGGGCGTGAAGGTCGAGGTAGGCGAGGTACAGACCGCGCTCGACCTGGAGATCGTGGTCGAGTACGGCGTCTCGATCGAGGAGGTCGCCGGAGCGGTCCGGGAGAACGTCATCTCGGCGGTCGAGCGGATGACCGGCCTGGAGGTCGTCGAGGTCAACATCGCGGTCAGCGATGTGAAGCTGCCCGAGGAAGAGGACGAAGAGGAAGAGCCGGAGTCACGGCTCCAGTAGCGGCTGGCTGAGGGAGCGCACGATGAGCATGGCTGTGGCCGGCCTGTTGGCCGGGATGGCGCTCGGCTTCGCCGGATACTTCGGCGGGTTCGGCGCGTTTTTGCTGGTCGCCGCGCTGGGCGCGGTCGGCTTCGTGGCAGGGCGGTTCCTCGACGGGGACCTGGAACCCGGGGACTTCTTCCGGGGCCGTGAGCGCGACGACCGGCGGCGGTGAGGGAGGTGGCGGCCGCGGACCGGATCGAGGCGGCGCGGCGCGGCGCGACCGTCGTCGCCGACCGGGTCGTGGCGAAGATCGCGGCACAGGCGGCACGGGAGGCGCTCCGCGACGCGCCCGGCGACCGTCCCCCCGGGGCACCGGGAGCCGGCGGACCGCCGCACGCGACGGTCGTGGTGCACCGGGACAGCGCCCGGGTGCGGGTCAGCCTGGAACTGGGCTACCCCGCGGACATCGGCGGGCGGTGCGGCGCGGTGCGCCGGCAGGTGGTACGGCGCGTCTCGTCACTGGTGGGCATGGAGGTGCCTGAGGTGGCCGTCCACGTGGAGCGGCTGCACACGCCGTACGCACGCGACAAGGACCGCGGGAGGGTGCGATGAGCACGTCGGCACCGGCACCGGAGGAGCGGGGCGCCCACCGGGCGGGCCGCTTCTGGTCGGTACGGCGCGCCCCGGCCGTACTGCTCGCCCTGGCGGTCCTCGGCGGTACGGGACTCCTGCTGTACGACATCGCCGCGGTACGGGCCGGACGGCCGGGCATGCGGTGGCGGCGGGTGCTCGCCGAGGGACTGGCCGGGCGGCCGCTGGACGACCTGTGGGTACGGGTCGGGGCCGGCGCCGCGATGGCGCTCGGGCTGTGGCTGCTCGTCCTGGCCCTCACCCCCGGGCTGCGCGCGGTGCTGCCGATGCGGCGCGGTCCGGCACAGGTACGTGCCGGACTCGACCGTGAGGCGGTGGTGCTGGTGCTGCGCGACCGGGCGATGGAGGTGGGGGGCGTGCAGTCCGTACGGGTACGGGCCGGGCGCGGAAAGGCCATGGTGCGGGCCGTCGCGCACTTCCGTGAACTCGACGACGTGCGCGCCGATCTGACGGCGGCGCTGGACGGCGCGGTGCGGGAGCTGGGCCTGGCCCGGCCGCCGGCGCTGTCGGTGTACGTCACCCGCCCGGCCCGGAAGAGGTGACCGCTGATGCTGCGAACCGTCAACCGCGTACTGCTGGGGCTGGCCGGACTCCTGCTGCTCGCCGTCGGCGGCGCGGTCCTCGCGGCCGGCCTGGACCTGGGCGTGCCGTCGTGGTGGCCCTGGCGGGGCCCGGACTCGGTACTGCTCACCGACTCCGGGCGGACCCGGTGGCGTGACGAGGGCTGGTGGTGGCCGGTCGTCATCGCGGCTCTCGCGGTGCTGCTGCTGCTGGCGCTGTGGTGGCTGCTGGCCCAGCCGCGGCGCCGCCGGCTGGCCGAGGTGCTGGTCGACAGCGGCGACGGCGAGGGCGCGACACTGCGCGGCCGGGCGCTGGAGGGCGCCGTGGAGGAGGAGGCGGGAGCGCTGGACGGCGTGACCCGCGCCCGGGTCAGGCTCACCGGCCGCCGGACGGCCCCCAGGGCGCGGGTCGCCATGCTGCTGGAGCCGCACGCCTCACCGCACGAGACCCTCTCGGGGCTCACCGAAGGGGCGCTGGCGCACGCCCGCGAGGCGGCCCGTCTGCCCGCCCTGCCGGCCGAGGCACGCCTGCGCGCCGCCAAGCACCGCGCCCGCCGCGTCTCCTGACCCCGCCCCGGGCGGGCCCACCGGCATTCACGGCATGTTGCCCGCCCGGTCCGGGGCGCCGGCGGTCAGAACCCGTGGCGCGCGCCGCCGTCCACCGGGACCATCACGCCGGTGAGGTAGGAAGCCGCCGGGGAGAGCAGGAACGCCGCCGTGTTGCCGAACTCCTCGGGCGTGCCGTACCGGCGCAGCGGGATGCGTGCCTCGGCGGCCGCGCGGGCGGCACCCGGGTCGCCCGACAGGGCGTCCAGCTCGCGGACGCGGTCGGTGTCGATCCGGGACGGCAGCAGCCCGACCACCCGGATGCCGCGCGGGCCCAGGTCGTCGGCGAGCGACTTGGCGAAACCGGCGAGGCCGGGGCGCAGGCCGTTGGAGATGGCCAGGCCCGGGATCGGCTCGTGGACCGAGCCGGACAGGACGAAACCGATGACCCCGCCCCCGGTCAGTTCGGCCGCCGCCGCGCGGGCCAGCCGCACCGCGCCCAGGAACACCGAGTCGAACGCCGCCCGCCACTGCTCGTCGGTGTTGTCCGCGGCCGAGCCGGGCGCCGGGCCGCCCACGCTGATGAGGATGCCGTCGAAGCGGCCGAAACGGTCCCGGGCGGCCGACACGAGCCGTCCGGCCGCCGCCGGGTCGGCGTTGTCCGCCGCCACGCCCACCGCGCCCGGGCCCAGCGAGGCGGCCGCGTCGGTGACCGTTCCCTCGTCGCGCGAGGAGATCACGACCTTCGCGCCGTCCGCCGCCAGCGCACGCGCGGAGGCGTACCCCAGCCCCCGGGACGCGCCGGTCACCACATACACACGGTCCTTCAGTCCAAGATCCATGGGTCTATCCTGCCGCCTCGTCCCGGGCCAGCGCGAGGGCGGTGCCCACCAGTCCGATATGACTGAACGCCTGCGGGAAGTTGCCCAGTTGGCGCTCCGCCGAGGGGTCGTACTCCTCCGCCAGCAGTCCCACGTCGTTGCGCAGCGACAGCAGCCGTTCGAACAGTTCGCGCGCCTCCTCGGTGCGGCCCGTCATGCGCAGCGCGTCCGCCAGCCAGAAGGAGCAGACCAGGAACGTGCCCTCGCCGCCCGGCACCCCGTCGATGGAGGCCGCGTCCTCGCTGTACCGGCGGATGAAGCCCTGGTGGCCGAGCTCCGCGCGCACCGCCTCCACCGTCCCCAGCACCCGGGGGTCGTCGGGCGGCAGGAAACCGACCCGGGGGATGAGCAGGGTCGCGGCGTCCAGCTCCTTGGAGCCGTACGCCTGGGTGAAGGTGTTCCGTACCGGGTCGTACCCCTTCTCGCACACCTCCCGGTGCACCTCGTCGCGCATCACCCGCCACCGCTCGGGGTCACCGGGCAGCGTCGGGTGCGCCTCCAGGGTGCGCACCGCCCGGTCGGCGGCGACCCAGGCCATCACCTTGGAGTGCACGAAGTGGCGCCGCGGGCCGCGGACCTCCCACAGCCCCTCGTCCGGCTGGCGCCACGCCGACTCCAGGAAGCCCAGCAGGCTGAGCTGGAGGTTCCAGGCGTGCCGCTCGCCGGACAGGCCCGCCTCGCGCGCCAGGTACAGCGCGTCGATGACCTCCCCGTACACGTCGAGCTGGAGCTGGCGCACGGCCGCGTTGCCGATCCTGACCGGGGCCGAGCCCGCGTACCCCTTCAGCCACGGCAGCTTGGTCTCCGGCAGCCGCCGCTCACCGGCCAGTCCGTACATGATCTGGAGGTCCGCCGGGTCGCCGGCCACCGCCCGCAGCAGCCAGCCCCGCCAGGCCGCCGCCTCGTCCAGGTACCCGGCCGACAGCAGCGCGCCCAGGGTGAGGGTGGCGTCGCGCAGCCAGCAGAACCGGTAGTCCCAGTTCCGCACCCCGCCCAGGTCCTCCGGCAGCGAGGTCGTCGGCGCCGCCGCGATCCCGCCCGTCGGCGCGTACGTCAGCGCCTTGAGCGTGATCAGCGAACGCATCACCGCGTCCCGGTAGGGGCCCTCGTAGGTGCACTGGGCCGCCCACGCCTCCCAGTCCTCCAGCGTGTGCTCCAGCGCCTCGTGCGGATCGACGCGCGCCGGGCGCGGCTCGTGCGAGGGGTGCCAGGTCAGGACGAACGCCACCCGCTCGCCCGGCCCGACCGTGAAGGACGAACGGGTGCTGTACTGCTGGCCCCACGTCCTGACCTCGGGCTCGCTGCGCAGCCATATCGAGTCGGGCCCCGCGATCGCCACCCGGTGGCCGTCGGTCCGGCGCACCCACGGCACGACCGATCCGTAGTCGAAGCGCAGCCGCAGCACCGAGGTCATCTCCACGGTGCCGCTGACGCCCTCCACGATCCGTACGACATCGGGGGCCTGGTCGCGCTGCGGCATGAAGTCCAGGACCTTCACGGTCCCGGTGGGGGTCTCCCACACCGACTCCAGCACCAGGGAGTCGCCCACGTAGCGCCGCCGGTCGCACCGCTTCGCGCCCTTCGGGGCGATCCGCCAGTGGCCGTTGTCCTCGTCGCCGAGCAGGGCGGCGAAGCAGGCCGGGGAGTCGAAGCGCGGCAGGCACAGCCAGTCGACGGAGCCGTCCATGCCCACCAGAGCCGCGGTCTGCAGGTCGCCGATCAGGGCGTAGTCCTCGATGCGTTGCGTCACGCTCAGGCGTCTTCCCGCAGGGCAGCGGGGCTAAGCAGTGGAGGGCTGCGGCTCCGCGGCGGCCGGCGCACCGGCGGCGGCGGCCGCCGCGCGGTCGCGCTTCTCGCGCCGTACCAGCACCACCCAGCCGACCGGGACGCCCGCGGCGAACAGCCACCACTGCACCGCGTACGCCATGTGCGCGCCGATGGAGTCGTGGTCGGGCTCGGGGATCAGCTCGGGGGTGTCCCCGCCGGGCCGGGGCCCGGTCTGCTCCAGGTAGCCGCCGAGCACCTGGCGGCCCAGGCGCTGCGCCTGCTGTTCGCTGTTGATCAGCATGACCTGGCGCGGCGGCAGCCCGCTGAGGTCCTTGATGCCGCTGGCGCCGGTCGTCTCGTCGGCCTTGAGGCGGCCGGTGACGGTGACGCGGCCCCGGGGGGCGGGCGGTACCTCGGGGAAGGACATCTGGTCGGCCGCGGCCGGGATCCAGCCCCGGTTGACCAGCACCGCCCGGCCGTCCGCGAGGAGCAGCGGGGTGAGCACGTGCACGCCGACCCGGTCGTCCGCGTTGGTCCTGCGGCGTACGACGACCTCGTGGGCGGTGTCGAACGTGCCGGTGGCGGTGGCCCGGCGCCAGTGGTCGGCGCGCGGGACGGTGTGCCCGGGCGAGGTGAGCTCCGTCACGGGGACGGGCGCTGCCCGGAGGTTGTCCGCGATCAGGGCGTTCTGGGCGACCCGGTGCTGGTGCCGGTGGAACTGCCAGAAGCCCAGCTCGACCATCGTGGGGATGAGCACGAGGACGATGAGGGTGAGGATCACCCACTGCCGGGACAACAGGAAGCGGTACACGGCTTCGACCGTACCTGCTCGGGTCCGGTGCCCGGATGGCGGGTCCCGCGGGTCCTGCCGGTCCGCGGCCGGTCCTGGGCCGGTGCGGGGGGTCGGCCCGGGGCGCCGGGGCCGGTGCGCGGGGCCGGGGCCGTGCGCGCCGGGCCGGGGCGCCCGGCCGGTCACACCTTGTCGACGATGCCCACCTGTCCCTTCTCCGCGCGGGCGCAGTGCCCGCCGCAGAACCACTGGCCCTCGACCTCGACGCCCTGGCCGATGATCTGGACCCGGCAGTGTTCGCAGATGGGCGCCATGCGGTGGATGGCGCAGGCGAAGCAGTCGAAGACGTGCACCGCGCCCTGCGCGTGCACCTCGAACGACATGCCGTAATCGTTTCCGCAGACCTCGCAACGTGCCATGCGCCACAGGGTGCGGCGCGCGGCGGCGGAACGGGCGGCGAAACGCCCGGCGGTCCCGCCGCCGTCACCCGTCTGCTGGCTCCCCCGCCGGTGCCTGTGCCGGCTCGTCCGCCGGGGCCACGCTCCCCAGCAGCTGGGTGAACGCCCCCTCGTCGACGACGGGCGTGCCGAACGACTTGGCCTTGACCGTCTTGGAGGTCACGGCGTCCGGGTCGTTGGTGACGAGCAGGCTGGTCAGCCGCGAGACGCTGGTGGCGACATGCAGGCCCGCCTCGACCGCGCGGTCCTCCAGCAGCTCCCGGTCGATGGAGGTGTCACCCGAAAACGCCACCCGCATGCCCTGCTTGAGCGGTTTGTCGGCTTCGTACCGTCCGGGGTTCGGGTGCGGGCAGGGGGGCCGCTTCCGGGAGGGGCGCCAACTGCCGGAGTGGTACGACGCCTGCCGGCCGATCAGCGGCCCGGCCGCGGGGGCCGGCGCGGACGCCCACTCGGTGAGCGGGCGGCACTCCAGCAGCGGGAGCCGCACGCCCCGCTCGGCCGCCGTGTGCAGGCTCGGCCGGAACGCCTCGGCCAGCACCCGGGCGTCGTCCAGCGCGTTGTGCGCGCGCCGCTGTACGACGCCGAAGTGCGCGGCCAGTGACTCCAGTTTGAGGTTGGGCAACGGCAGGGCGAGCTCCCGGGCGAGGCTGATGGTGCACAGCCGCTGCCGCACCGGAGCGGTCCGCTCGGCGCGCGCGTACTCCCGGGCGATCATCGACCAGTCGAAGACGGCGTTGTGCGCGACGAGTACCCGGCCGTCGAGCCACCGGGAGAACTCGGCGGCGATGTCCGCGAACAGCGGCGCGCCCTCCAGGACATCGCTCGTCAGGCCGTGGATCCACACCGGACCGGGGTCCCGCTCCGGGTTGACCAGGGTGTACCAGTGGTCCTCGACATTGCCCTGGGCGTCGAGCCGGTAGACGGCCGCGGAGACTATCCGGTCGTCGCGGGCGAGGCCGGTGGTCTCCACGTCGACGACCGCGTACCCCGGTGGGTAGGCGGCCGGCCACGTCGCTGCTGTCGTACGGTCGTCGAGCATGGTCATTGAGAATAGAGCCCGTCACCGACAACGTCGCCGCCGGGCGCCCCGCGCGGTCGGGGGGTTGACGCCCCGGGCGCGGACCGCCGCGGGCGGCGGGGCACTTGACGCCCCTTCGGCCCCGGGAGCGCGTTGCCCCGGCCCCCGGGCCGGAACCTCCCCGGCCCGGACGGGTCGAGGAGAGCGGCGCGCGCGGGTGCGCGGCGGGACTCCCGGGTTGACCGGCGCGCCCCATGAGGAGGAACACGGCGGAGCCCTCGGCGCACGCCTCGACCGGCCGCGCGCCGCCGCGGTGCTTCGGCGCCGACGGCGGATCCGGCGCCGGCCCGCCCGGCGGTCCGAGCGACACGGCGGGGGAGCGCCGGCCGTGGCGGTGGCCGCGCGGCCGGTTCTCCCGCTCGGCGCGGCCGGGGCGGGAACGCGCCCCACGCGCGGCGGGTTGGCGGAATTCACCAACAGCAGCTGACAACCCGTCTCGCATACTTGTGGGTAACAACCTATAGCCGCGCCCCGACACCCCGCTCTACGGTGCTCGCATGCCACCGAACCTGCCCGATGTCGTGCTGTGGTCCATACCCGCGTTCGTCCTGCTGACCGCGGTCGAAATGATCAGCTACCGGCTCCGTCCCGACGAGGACGCCGCCGGGTACGAGACCAAGGACGCCGCGACGAGCATCGGAATGGGGCTCGGCAGCCTCGTCTTCGACGCGCTCTGGAAGATCCCGGTCGTCGCCCTCTACACGGCCGTCTACGAGCTCACCCCGCTGCGCGTGCCGGTCCTGTGGTGGACGGTGCCGCTGATGCTGCTCGCCCAGGACTTCTTCTACTACTGGTCCCACCGCGGCCACCACGTCGTCCGCGTCCTGTGGGCCTGCCACGTGGTCCACCACTCCAGCCGCAGGTTCAACTTCACCACCGCGCTGCGCCAGCCGTGGACGTCGCTCACCGTCTGGCCGTTCTACCTCCCGATGATCGCCTGCGGTGTGCACCCGGCGGCGGTGTTCTTCTGCTACTCGGCCAACCTGGTGTACCAGTTCTGGGTCCACACCGAGCGGATCGGGAAACTGCCCCGGCCGATCGAGTACGTCTTCAACACCCCCTCCCACCACCGCGTCCACCACGCCTCCCAAGGCGGCTACCTGGACCGCAACTTCGGCGGCATCCTCATCCTGTGGGACCGGATGTTCGGCTCCTTCACCGCGGAGACCGAGCGGCCGGTGTTCGGGCTCACCAAGAACATCGCCACCTACAACCCGCTGCGCGTCGCCACCCACGAGTACCTGGCCATCGCCCGTGACCTGCGCGCCTCGCACGGCTGGCGGGAGCGCGCCGGCCGGCTGTTCCGCGGGCCGGGCTGGCAGCCCTCGTCCGCCCGGCCGCCCGCCGGGCCGGACAGCGGGACGGCCACCGGAACGGCCACCGAGCCGGTCCCGGAGCGCGCCGCGTGACCGACGCCTCCGGAGCGCGCCGGGCGACCGACGCCTCCGGGGCCCGCCGGGTACTGCTCGCCGCCTTCGTGGTCGCCGTCGCCGTCGACCTCGCCGCCCTGCTCGCCGGCCACCAGACCGGGCACCAGGTCACCAAGCCGCTGCTGATGCCGCTGCTCGCGGCGTACGCGGCGGTGTGCGGCGCGCCCCGGACGCTCGTCGCCGCCCTGCTGTTCGGCTGGGGCGGCGACGTGTTCCTGCTGCTGGACGCGGAGTGGGCCTTCCTCGTCGGCATGGGCTCCTTCGCCGCCGGACACGTCTGCTACCTGTTCCTCTTCGGCCGCGCCCGTACGGCTCCGGCGCTCGGCGCCGCGTACGCCGCCGCCCTCGCCGTCACCGTCGCGCTGCTGTGGCCGGGGCTGCCCGCCGGCCTGCGGGTGCCGGTCGCCGGTTACGCGGCGCTGCTCACCGCCATGGCCTACCGCGCCGGCGGCCGGGGAGCGCGGGCCGGTGCGGGCGGGGCGCTGTTCCTGCTCTCGGACACGCTCATCGCCGCGGGAGTCGCGAACTGGGCGCAGCCGCCCGTCCCGGACTTCTGGATCATGCTCACGTACGCCCTGGCCCAGTACCTGCTCACCGCCGGCGTCCTGCGGGCCGCCGCCCTCCCCGCCGACCGCGCGGGGGTGCCGGGCCCGCCGGGGGTCAGCCGCTGAGCCACACCGGGGCGTCCGCGCCCCACCGGCCCGGCGGGCGGCTCCAGTCGGCCGGGACCTGCCCGTACGAGACCGGGGAGCGCGCGTACCGCAGCCGCCCCGTCGGGGTGTCCCGCTCCACGAGCCAGGGCCCCGGGTCGAAGCCACCGCCGCCGGCCGCGCGGCCGGGGGACCCGCCGCCGGGGTCCGCCCCGTCCGGGGTCGCGGCCAGGCCGTGCACCAGCCAGTGCGCGGTCTGGGTCAGGGCGAGCCGGGCGATCCTGGTCCCGCCGGTCCGCCGCTGCCCGGTCAGTGCCCGCAGCACGGCGGCGGCCAGCAGATAGCCGGTGCCGTGGTCGAGCGCCTGGGCGGGCAGCGCCCCCGGTTCTCCACTGGCGGAGCCCTCCAGCACGGCGATGCCGGTGGCCGCCTGGACCAGGCTGTCGAAGCCGCGCCGTCCGTGCCACGGCCCGTACCCGCCCCACGCCGAAAGTTGGGCGACGACCAGGCCGGGGCGGCGCTCCGCCAGGGACTCGGGCGCGAGCCCGAACCGGTCCAGGGCGCCGGGCCGGTAGCCGGTCACCACGACGTCCGCGCTCGCCAGCAGTTCCTGGAACACCCGGTGGTCCGCGCGGCCCGCCAGGTCCAGGAGCGCCGACCGCTTGCCCGTGCCGGTGTCGTTGTGGGCCTCCTGGCTCTCCGGGAGGTGCGGGGTGTCGATCCGCAGGACGTCCGCGCCGAGCAGCGCCAGCGTGCGGGTGGCGACGGGGCCGGCGAGGACCCGGGTGAGGTCCAGTACCCGCAGGCCGGCGCACGGCAGGGGCGCCTCGCCCAGCGCCCGCGCGGGCGCCCGGTCGACGCGCTCCAGGGTCAGTGGCGGCCGGCGCGCGACGAGGGCGCCCTGCTCGTGCGCCGCCCACTCCAGCGGGCCGCGCACCGCGACGGCCAGCCCGCCCGACGCGTACACGGTGTCCTCCACCTCGACGGCGCGGCGCTCGGCGATCGCTCCGGCGACCGCGTCCACGTCCGCGTCATCGGGCAGGCCGAGCGCGGCCAGCAGCCGCGCCCGGTGGTGCGGGTAGTTGGCGTGGCTGCGCACCCAGCCGTCGGCCGCCCGCCAGAACCGCGACAGCGGCGCGAAGGAGGTCCACGACCGGCCGTCCAGCCGCACCAGCCGGTCGCTGAGGAACGCGGTGGCGACCGCCCCGCCGTCCACCCGCACCCGGGGGACGGGCCGGCCGGCGCGTACGGCGCCGAGTTCGGCGGCGGCCAGGGAGCAGGCGGCGACGGAGGCGCCGGCGAGCTCCATGACGGGCAGCCGGGCCGGCAGGCCGTCGCGGCGGCCGGTGGGGGACACCCGCTCCAGCAGCGCTGCGTCGGCACCCAGTGCCGACCAGATCGGGGACAGTCCCCGCGTGTCGCCCGAGCTCATCTCCCCACTATGGCACTGGGTGCCACCATCGGGAAGGGGCCGGCCGCCCGGGGGAGACCCGGGCCACCGGTCCCGGGCGACCCGGGCCGCCCGGGGCCACCGGCCCCGGGCGCGACCGGCCCCTTCCCGACCGCGGCTACTTGCGCACCGCGTCCAGGGCGTCGGTCATCCCGGCGCCGTAGAAGCCGTTGCCGCGCTTGCCGCCCTCGCACACCGCGTCGGCCTTGCCGTCACCGTTGATGTCGTACGGGTCGGTGCACGCCAGGGCGTCGGCCTGGCGGTACAGCAGCGCCTTCACCGCCGCCGGCGAGGCGTGCGGGCGCGTCGACATGATCAGCGCGGCGACCCCCGCCACGTGCGGCGACGCCATCGACGTCCCCGCCTTGTAGCCGTACTTGCCGCCCGGCACCGTGGACAGGATCAGCCCGTTGGTCGCCGGGGCCTGCGGGGGCTGGTACTTGGTGGAGTCGCCGCCGGGGGCGGTGATGTCCACGACGCCCAGGCCGTAGTTGGAGTACGAGGCCTTGAGGTCCTTGGCGCCCGTCGAGGAGACGGTCACCACGCCGGGCAGCATCGTCGGGATGTCCGGGCACTCCCGGGGGTTGACCACCCGCTCCACCGGAGTGGTGTCGTTCGGGCTGGTCCGGTCGACCACCTCGTCGGCGGCCAGGTCCGTGGAGGCGTTGCCGGCCGCCGCGACATTGACCGAGCCCTTGCGCTCCGCGTAACGGGTGGCGCGGCCCAGCGCCTCCACCAGTGCGCCCTGGTCCGGGTCGTTCTTGCAGTTGTACGCCCAGGGGTCCACGTAGTAGCTGTTGTTCGTCACCTCGACGCCGTGCTCGGCCGCCCAGACGAAGCCGCAGACCACCGCCTCGGTGTAGAAGAAGCCGTCCGTGGTGGACACCTTGATGCCCGACACCTTCACGCCCGGGGCGACACCGGTGATGCCGACGCCGTTCTTGGCGGCGGCTATGGTGCCCGCCACATGCGTGCCGTGGTCGCTCTCGGTGGGGCCCGGACGCCAGGAGCCGTCCGTGGTGTCCGGCTTGCCGCTGACGCAGTTCGCGGACGCCGCCCGGTCGAAGTTCGGGGCCAGGTCCGGGTGGGTGTCGTCGACGCCGGTGTCGATGACCGCGACCGTCACCTTCCGGCTGCCGAGGGTCTTCTGGTGCGCCTTGTCCGCCTTGATGGCGGGCAGGTCCCACTGCAGGGGCTCGAACGGGTCCTGGGCGTCGGACGCCCGGGCCGCCGCCGTCCTCGCCTCCTGGGCGCCCAGGGGCTGTTCGGCACCGACGTCCGTGGTGGTCTGGGCGGCCAGCGGCGCGGTCCTGGTCGCGCCCGCCGACTGCACGCCCCGCACCTCGCGGATGGTCTGGGCGAACCGGGGGTTCTGCGAGTGGACGACGATGACGCCTATCTGGTCGTAGGACACGACCACGGTGCCGCCGGCCTCGGATATGGCCTTCCTCACCGCCTTGGCGGTGGCCCGCCCGCCCTTGACGTTGACCACGTAGGACAGCTTCGGCCCGTCCGTCGCGACGGCGGCCGGGGCGGCGGACGGCGCGGGGGCGGCCGTGGCGGCGCCCACCGGCAGCAGTCCGAGCGAGGCCGTGAGCACCAGACCGGCGGGCAGCGCGAGTACACGCCCGCGGCCGGATCCCAGATGAGCCATGGGTTCTCCACATCATCCGTGACAATCGCCCAGACACGGGACGTGTGTGGGCGAGTACATGACGAGCGAAGTTATCGCCGATCATCGTGGCCCATCAATGACTTGGGGAAAGAAAGACCCGCGGTGAACCGCTTCGCCGCGTCCTCCGTGACGTTGATCAGGGGAGGAGCGCTTCACCGGCTCCCCACTGCGAGGTTTCCCGTCCCTGCCCAGCGCACCCGCGTCGCGAGGAGTTCCCGTGGCTACCGATGCACCGCCACCACCGCCCCAGGGCGGTACGGACACCAGTCCCGCCCAGCCCCCGACGGAGTCGTTCGTCGAGGTGCAGAAGAGTGCGGAGTTCGGCGAACTGCGCCGCACCTACCGCTCCTTCGCCTTTCCGCTGACCGTCGCCTTCATCGCCTGGTACCTGCTGTACGTGCTGCTGTCCAACTACGCGGGCGGCTTCATGGGCACCCGGCTGTTCGGCAACATCAACGTGGCCATGGCCCTCGGCCTGGGCCAGTTCCTGACCACGTTCCTCATCGCCTGGTTCTACTCCCGGTTCGCGGCCGAGCGGCTCGACCCGAAGGCGCGGGCCATCAAGTCCCGCATGGAGTCCCGCATGGAGTCCCGTACGGAGGCCGACGCATGAGTACCGCGCACCCCGCCCCCGCCGCCCTGCTGGCCGCCGCGTCCGACGCCTCCGAACACCGGCCGCTCATCATCACCCTGTTCGCCTGCTTCGTCGTCGCCACCCTGTTCATCACCGTCTGGGCCGGCCGCCAGACCAGGAGCGCGGCCGACTTCTACGCGGGCGGGCGCCAGTTCACCGGTTTCCAGAACGGCCTGGCCATCTCCGGCGACTACATGTCCGCCGCGTCCTTCCTCGGCATCGCCGGGGCCATCGCGCTGTTCGGATACGACGGTTTCCTCTACTCCATCGGCTTCCTGGTCGCCTGGCTGGTCGCGCTGCTGCTGGTCGCCGAACCCCTGCGCAACTCCGGCCGCTTCACCATGGGCGACGTCCTGGCCTACCGGATGCGCCAGCGCCCGGTCCGTACGGCGGCGGGCACCTCCACCATCGTGGTGTCCATCTTCTACCTGCTGGCCCAGATGGCCGGCGCGGGCGTCCTCGTCTCGCTGTTGCTCGGCATCACCTCCGACGGCGGCAAGGTCGCCATCGTGGCCCTCGTCGGCGTACTGATGATCGTGTACGTGACCATCGGCGGGATGAAGGGCACCACCTGGGTCCAGATGGTGAAGGCCGTCCTGCTCATCGCCGGCACCCTGCTCATCACCTTCCTGGTGCTGCTGAGGTTCGGCTTCGACGTCTCCGACCTGCTCGGCAAGGCCGCCGAGAACAGCGGCAAGGGAGCGGCGTTCCTGGAGCCCGGTCTCAAGTACGGCCTCACGCCCACCTCCAAGCTGGACTTCATCTCCCTGGGCGTCGCGCTGGTACTCGGCACCGCCGGCCTGCCGCACATCCTCATCCGCTTCTACACCGTGCCCACCGCCAAGGCCGCCCGTAAGTCGGTCAACTGGGCCATCGGCATCATCGGCGCCTTCTACCTGATGACCATCGCGCTGGGCTTCGGCGCCGCGGCGATCGTCGGCCCGGCCGAGATCACCGCCTCCAACAAGGCGGGCAACACCGCGGCCCCGCTGCTCGCCCTGCACATCGGGGGAGTGGACTCGGCGGGCGGCGCGATCCTGCTGGCGGTGATCTCCGCGGTGGCCTTCGCGACCATCCTCGCGGTCGTCGCCGGCCTCACCCTCGCCTCCTCGTCGTCCTTCGCGCACGACATCTACGCCAATGTCATCCGCAGGGGGCAGGCCACCGAGAAGGAGGAGGTGCGGGCGGCCCGCTGGGCGACCGTCTTCATCGGCTTCGTCTCCATCGCGCTCGGCGCCATGGCCCGCGACCTGAACGTCGCCGGACTGGTGGCCCTGGCCTTCGCCGTCGCCGCCTCCGCCAACCTGCCGACGATCCTCTACAGCCTGTTCTGGAAGAGGTTCACCACCCAGGGCGCCCTGTGGTCCATCTACGGCGGCCTGACCGCGTCGGTGGTGCTGGTGCTCTTCTCGCCGGTCGTCTCCGGAAAGGCGACCTCGATGTTCCCGGACGCCGACTTCGCCTGGTTCCCGCTGGAGAACCCGGGCCTGATCTCCATCCCACTGGGCTTCCTGCTCGGCTGGCTGGGCTCCCTGCTCTCCAAGGAGCGCCCCGACGAAGGCAAGTACGCGGAGCTGGAGGTCAAGTCCCTGACCGGTGTCGGAGCGCACTGAACCGGACACGGTGCGAAACCGGCCGGCGGGCCGGGTCGTAGGGATCTACGACCCGGCCGGGCCGCCGCTGTGGACAATGGCCCGTGTCTCTGTCGGCGGTCTCACGTAGGCTCCTTGGTATACGGATCCCGGCAAACGGGGGAGGGGGCTCACAGTGCTCATCGACACCTACGGCCGCGTGGCCACTGATCTGCGGGTCTCGCTCACCGACCGGTGCAACCTGCGCTGCACGTACTGCATGCCCGAAGAGGGCCTGCAATGGCTGGCCAAGCCCGACCTGCTCACCGACGACGAGATAGTCCGGCTGATCCGGATCGCCGTCACCGACCTCGGCGTCGACGAGGTCCGCTTCACCGGCGGGGAGCCGCTGCTCCGTCCCGGCCTGGTCTCCATCGTGGAGCGCTGTGCCGCCCTGGAGCCCCGCCCGAGGATGTCGCTGACCACCAACGGCATCGGCCTCAAGCGCACCGCCGCCGCCCTGAAGGCGGTCGGCCTGGACCGGGTCAATGTCTCGCTCGACACCCTGCGGCCCGATGTCTTCAAGACCCTCACCCGCCGCGACCGCCACCAGGACGTCCTGGACGGCATGGCCGCCGCCCGTGACGCCGGACTCACCCCGGTGAAGGTCAACGCCGTACTGATGCCCGGCCTCAACGACGACGAGGCCCCCGACCTGCTCGCCTGGGCCGTCGAGAACGACTACGAGCTGCGCTTCATCGAGCAGATGCCGCTCGACGCCCAGCACGGCTGGAAGCGCGACGGCATGATCACGGCCGGGGACATCCTGGAGTCGCTGCGCACCCGCTTCACGCTGACCGCCGAGGACGAGGGGGCGCGCGGCTCCGCGCCCGCCGAGCGGTGGGTGGTGGACGGCGGACCGCACCGGGTGGGCGTCATCGCCTCGGTCACCCGCCCGTTCTGCCGGGCCTGCGACCGGACCCGGCTCACCGCCGACGGTCAGGTGCGCACCTGCCTGTTCGCGCGCGAGGAGACCGACCTCCGGGCGGCACTGCGCTCGGACGCGCCGGACGAGGAGATCGCCCGGATCTGGAAGCTCGCCATGTGGGGCAAGAAGGCCGGCTCGGGGCTGGACGACCCCAGCTTCCTCCAGCCCGACCGGCCGATGTCAGCGATCGGAGGCTGACCGGGACTCCCACTCGCCGAGCGTCACCACGTCCTTCAGGAAGCCGCGCACGCCCAGGAACTGGGACAGGTGCTCCCGGTGCTCCTCGCAGGCGAGCCAGGTCTTGCGGCGCTCGGGGGTGTGCAGCTTGGGGTTGTTCCAGGCCAGCACCCACACGGCCGCCGCTCGGCAGCCCTTGGCGGAACAGATCGGGTGGGTATCGTCGTCGCTCACAGCACGTCCAACACAGCGCGTCCAACACGGCGGTCACACAACAGGCCCCGGACAAAGGCGACGCCGAGCAGCCACGGGGGGAGCTGCCCGGCGTCGGTCCGTCGCTCCGACGGGGGATGCGGAGCGCCTACGCAGTATGTCACGGGCAACCGGTTGGGGTGCACCGGAACTTCGTGATTGATCTGAGCTTTTCTTGAGCTTTGCCGAGGGTCGGCGGCACCGCTCCGGACCCCTCCAGGTCAGCGCTGTTCGTACGCCTGTTCCTCGGGATGTTCCGCCCCGGACCGGTCGTGCCGCCCCGCCGGCCCCTCGGGTCCCGCCGCCTCCGGACGGGTCGCGGGCAGCGCCGCGGGTACGGATCCGGGTGTCGGAACCAGCGTCGAAGGCAGGGAGGGGGCGCTCTCCCGGCCGGCGTTGGCGATCACCACCGCGATGTAGGGCAGCACCCCGCCCAGCACCAGCGCCACGATCGCCACGTACCGCTGCACGTTCCACAGCGAGGCCGCGGCGATGACCGAGGCCGTACGGACCGACATGGAGATCACGTAGCGGCGCTGCCTGCGGCGCACGTCGTCGGCCAGGCCCTGGCGGGCGCCAGTGATCCGGAAGACTTCGTCCTTGCCGCGCTTCCGCGTCACGTGCACCACCCGACCTCCGTGCCCGGCGCTCCCCGACCGGCCCCTGACCTGACGTCTTCCACGGTACGCCGGTGCCGCGCCGGGTACGAGACCGGGGCCGCGCCCACCGGCGCCCCCAGCGCGCCGGGCCCCGGGCGGCGCCGCCCGACATGCGGTACGGCGCCCCGCGCGGCGCCGCCCGACATGCGGTACGGCGCGCGGGGGCCGAAACTGTCGATGACTGCTCACGTCGATCCGTACCGAGGAGGCAGCCATGGGCTGGTTGTGGGCGATTATCGTGGGACTCGTGCTGGGCCTGCTGGCGAAGGCGATCCTGCCGGGCAAACAGCACAGCCCCCTGTGGCTGGCAACCATCTTCGGCATCATCGGCGGCATCGTCGGCAATGCCCTCGCCAGGGCGTTCGGCATCGAGGCCACGCCGGGCATCGACTGGGGCCGGCACGCCCTCCAGGTCGTGGCCGCGGTCGTCCTCGTCGGTCTCGGCGACATGCTCTACATGTCCATGCGGGGCAGGAAACAGCGGGCCTGAGCCCCCGGGCGGGCCGCGGACACGACGGCGGCCCGGGTACGAGGAAGTACCCGGGCCGCCGTCGTGCGCGCGGGGTCCGCGCCGGGCCCGGTCAGCCGGGCACGACCTCGATCGCTCCCAGGTTCCTCTTGCCCCGGCGCAGCACGAGCCACCGTCCGTGCAGCAGCTCCTCGGGCGACGCCACGGCGTCCTCGGCGGTCACCTTGGTGTTGTTCAGGTAGGCGCCGCCCTCCTTCACCGTGCGGCGGCCGGCCGACTTGCTCGGCACCAGCCCGACCTCGGCGAACAGGTCCACCACCGGTCCCAGCTCGGCGACCCGGGCGTGCGGCAGCTCGGAGAGGGCCGCGCTCAGCGTGGCCTCGTCCAGTTCCGCCAGCTCACCCTGACCGAACAGCGCCTTCGACGCGGCGATCACGGCCGCGCACTGGTCGGCGCCGTGCACCAGCGTGGTGAGCTCCTCCGCCAGCGCGCGCTGGGCGGCGCGGGCCTGCGGGCGCTCCTCGGTGAGCCGTTCCAGCTCCTCGATCTCCTCGCGCGACCGGAAGCTGAGGATGCGCGTGTACCGGGTGATGTCCCGGTCGTCCACGTTCAGCCAGAACTGGTAGAACGCGTACGGCGTCGTCATGGCCGGGTCGAGCCAGACCGCGCCGCCCTCGGTCTTGCCGAACTTGGTGCCGTCGGCCTTGGTCATCAGCGGCGTGGCCAGCGCGTGCACGGTGGCCTGCGGCTCCAGGCGGTGGATCAGGTCCAGGCCCGCGGTGAGGTTGCCCCACTGGTCGCTGCCGCCCTGCTGCAGGACGCACCCGTACCGGCGGTACAGCTCCAGGAAGTCCATGCCCTGGAGGAGCTGGTAGCTGAACTCGGTGTAGCTGATCCCCTCCTGCGACTCCAGCCGGCGGGCCACCGAGTCCTTGGTCAGCATCTTGTTGACCCGGAAGTGCTTGCCGATGTCCCGCAGGAACTCGATCGCGGACAGGTTCGCGGTCCAGTCCAGGTTGTTCACCATGACCGCGGCGTTCTCGCCCTCGAAGGACAGGAACGGCTCGATCTGCGCGCGCAGCCGCGCCACCCACTGGGCGACGGTCTCCGGATCGTTCAGCACCCGCTCCGCGGTCGGGCGGGGGTCGCCGATCTGCCCCGTCGCCCCGCCCACCAGCGCCAGCGGCCGGTGCCCGGCCTGCTGGAGCCGGCGGACGGTGAGCACCTGCACGAGGTGCCCGACGTGCAGACTGGGCGCGGTCGGGTCGAAACCGCAATAGAACGTGACGGGACCGTCCGCGAGCGCCTTGCGCAATGCGTCCTCGTCGGTGGACTGGGCGAACAGCCCGCGCCACTTCAGCTCGTCGACGATGTCCGTCACGGTGTCGGGTCTCCTTGAACGGTTGAACGGTGTGGTGCTGCCCCGCCAGTCTATGGGCGTCACACTCCCTGGCTGACCGAACTCATGTGGAAGTCGGGCACCCGCAGCGGCGGCATCGCGGCCCGGGTGAACCAGTCGCCCCACTCGCGCGGCAGCGTCTTCTCGGTGCGGCCGGCCTCGGTCACCCGCGCCAGCAGGTCCACCGGCGACTCGTTGAACCGGAAGTTGTTGACCTCGCCGACGACCTCGCCGTTCTCCACCAGGTAGACGCCGTCCCGGGTCAGCCCGGTCAGCAGCAGCGTCGCCGGGTCCACCTCGCGGATGTACCACAGGCAGGTCAGCAGCAGCCCCCGCCCGGTCGCGGCGACCATGTCCTCCAGCGACTGCTCGCCGCCGCCCTCCAGCACCAGGTTGCCGGCCCCCGGCGCCACCGGCAGCCCGGTCAGCCCCGCGCTGTGCCGGGTGGTGACCAGGTGCTCCAGCCGCCCCTGCCGTACCCACGAGGTCGGGGCAAGCGGCAGCCCGTTGTCGAACACCGACGCGTCGTCGCCCGAGGAGTGCGCGATCACGAAGGGCGCCGACTCCAGACCCGGCTCGTGCGGGTCGCTGCGCAGCGTCAGCGGCAGCGGGCACAGGGTGTCGCCGAGCCGGGTGCCGCCGCCCGGCTTGGAGAAGACGGTACGGCCCTCCGCCGCGTCGCGGGCCGCCGCCGACCAGTACTGGTAGATCAGCAGGTCCGCCACGGCGGTGGGCGGCAGCAGCGTCTCGTACCGCCCGGCGGGCAGCTCGACACGGCGCTCGGCCCAGCCGAGCCGCCGCGCCAGTTCCCCATCCAGCGCCGCCGGGTCCACGTCCTTGAAGTCCCGCGTCGAGCGGCCCGCCCACGCCGAACGGGACCGGTCCGGCGACTTGGCGTTGAGCTCCAGCGTGCCGTTCGGCTGGTCGTGCCGCAGCCGCAACCCGGTCGACGTCCCCAGGTACGTCGAGGTCAGCTCGTGGTTGGCGAAGCCGTACAGCTCCCGGCCGCCGGCCCGGGCCCGTGCGAACGCCTCGCCCAGCGCGGGCGCGAAGTCGGCGAACACCGCCGAGGAGGTCTCGGCGGGCGCGTCGGTGAAGTCCGGCGACGCGGGCACGCCCGCCACGAGTGGCTGGGCGTCCTCGGCCGGCCCGGCGGCCCGCGCGGCGGCCTCGGCCGCCCGCACCAGCGGCTCCAGCTCGTCGGCGGTGACGGCCGACCGGGACACCACGCCCGACGCGGTGCCCTCCGCCCCGTCGACGGTGGCGACGACCGTGAGGGTGCGGCCCCGGGTGACGCCGTTGGTGGTCAGCGCGTTGCCGGCCCAGCGCAGATTGGCGGAGGACTGCTCGTCGGCGATGACCACACAGCCGTCCGCGCGCGACAGCTCCAGGGCGCGCTCGACGATCTCGTACGGCTTGGCTGTGCGGCTCATCGGCCGGCCTCCTGCGTGGTGTTGAGGATGGAGACGCCCCGGAAGAGCGCCGACGGGCAGCCGTGCGAGACCGCCGCGATCTGCCCCGGCTGCGCCTTGCCGCAGTTGAAGGCGCCGCCCAGGACGTACGTCTGGGGGCCGCCGACCTTCTCCATGGAGCCCCAGAAGTCCGTGGTCGTCGCCTGGTAGGCGACGTCGCGCAGCTGCCCGGCCAGCCGGCCGTTCTCGATCCGGAAGAACCGCTGCCCGGTGAACTGGAAGTTGTACCGCTGCATGTCGATCGACCAGGACCGGTCGCCGACCACGTAGATCCCGCGCTCCACACCGCCGATCAGGTCCTCCGTCGACAGCCCGCCCGGCTCCGGGCGCAGCGACACATTGGCCATCCGCTGCACCGGCACGTGCGACGGCGAGTCCGCGAACGCGCAGCCGTTGGACCGCCCCAGCCCGGTCAGCCGGGCGATCCGCCGGTCCAGCTGGTAGCCGACCAGCGTGCCGTCCCTGACCAGGTCCCACGACTGGGCCTCGACGCCCTCGTCGTCGTACCCGATCGTGGCCAGTCCGTGCTCGGCCGTCCGGTCGCCGGTCACGTTCATGACCGGTGAGCCGTACCGCAGCTCACCCAGCCGGTCGAAGGTCGCGAACGACGTCCCGGCGTACGCCGCCTCGTAGCCCAGCGCCCGGTCGAGCTCGGTGGCGTGGCCGATCGACTCGTGGATGGTCAGCCACAGATTGGAGGGGTCGACCACCAGGTCGTACGTCCCCGGCTCGACGCCGGGCGCCCGCATCTTCTCGGCCAGCAGCCCCGGCATCCGTTCCAGCTCGTCGTCCCAGTCCCAGCCGGCGCCGGTCAGGTACTCCCAGCCGCGCCCCACCGGCGGCGCCAGGGTGCGCATCGAGTCGAACTCGCCGGTCGTCGGGTCCACCGCGACCGCCGTGAGCTGCGGATGGAGCCGCACCCGCTGCTGGGTGGTGACCGTCCCGGCGGTGTCCGCGTAGAACTTGTTCTCGTGGACGGTCAGCAGAGAGGCGTCCACGTGCGCCACGCCCTGCGCGCGCAGCAGCCGGGCGCTCCACTCCGCCAGGAGCCCGCTCTTGTCGGCGTCGGGCACCGAGAAGGGGTCGATCCGGTACGAGGAGACCCAGGTGCGGTCCGCGTGCACCGGCTCGTCGGCCAGCTCGACCCGCTCCCGGGAGCCCGCCGCGGCGATCACCTGGGCCGACAGCTTGGCCATGGCCACGGCCTGCGAGGCGACCTTCGCGGCGGCGTCCATGGTCAGGTCCACCCCGGAGGCGAATCCCCAGGCCCCGCCGTGCACCACCCGCACCGCGTACCCCAGGTCGGTGGTGTCCGACGACCCGGCGGGCCTGGCGTCCCGCAACCGCCACGAGGCGCTGCGCACCCGCTCGAAGCGGAAGTCGGCGTGCTCGGCGCCGAGCGCCCGCGCCCGGGCGAGCGCGGCGTCGGCGAGGGCCCGCAGCGGCAGGGCCGTGAAGGAGTCGTCGATGGTGTGGGGCACGGCGGTAGGTGGCACGGATTCTCCTGTCGTCACAAGACCGGTCGCCCCCGATCATGTCGCGCCGGGGGCGGAATGCCCAGGGTCTTTCTGTAGGGACCCGACAGCGACACCTGCACGCCACTGTCAGGGCCCGATTCCCCGTACGAGGGGTCGGACCGATAGGTTTTCGGCGTACCACACCGCAAGGGAAAGGGTGATCCGTTGAGCCGCTCGGTTCTTGTCACCGGAGGAAACCGGGGCATCGGCCTCGCCATCGCCCGCGCTTTCGCCGACGCCGGCGACAAGGTCGCGATCACATACCGCTCCGGTGAGCCGGACGAGCTCGCCGAGGAAGGCTTCCTCGCCGTCAGGTGCGACATCACCGACGCCGAGCAGGTGGAGCAGGCCTACAAGGAGATCGAGGAGAAGCACGGCCCGGTCGAGGTGCTGGTGGCCAACGCCGGCGTCACCAAGGACCAGCTGCTGATGCGGATGTCCGAGGAGGACTTCACGTCCGTACTCGACACCAACCTCACCGGCACCTTCCGGGTGGTCAAGCGCGCCAACCGCGGAATGCTGCGCGCCAAGCGGGGCCGCGTCGTCCTCATCTCCTCGGTGGTCGGGCTGCTGGGCTCGGCGGGCCAGGCGAACTACGCCGCCTCCAAGGCGGGTCTGGTCGGTTTCGCCCGCTCGCTCGCCCGGGAGCTCGGCTCGCGCAACATCACGTTCAATGTCGTCGCGCCCGGTTTTGTCGACACCGACATGACCAAGGTGCTGACCGAGGAGCAGCGCGCGGGCATTGTCGCCCAGGTGCCGCTCGGCCGCTACGCGCAGCCCGAGGAGATCGCCGCCACGGTCCGCTTCCTCGCCTCCGACGACGCCTCGTACATCACTGGAGCCGTCATCCCGGTTGACGGCGGATTGGGCATGGGTCACTGATTCACATGAGCGGAATTCTCGAGGGCAAGCGGGTCCTGATCACCGGAGTGCTGATGGAGTCCTCCATCGCGTTCCACACCGCGAAGGTGGCTCAGGAGCAGGGCGCGGAGGTCATCCTGACCGCCTTCCCGCGGCCCACCCTCACCGAGCGCATCGCCAGGAAGCTCCCCAAGCCCGCCAAGGTCATCGAGCTCGACGTCACCAACGACGAGCACCTGAACCGCCTCGCCGACGTGGTCGGTGAGGAGCTCGGCGGCCTGGACGGCGTCGTCCACTCGATCGGCTTCGCCCCGCAGGACGCGCTCGGCGGCAACTTCCTCAACACGCCGTTCGAGTCGGTCGCGACCGCGATGCACGTCTCGGCGTTCTCGCTGAAGTCGCTGACCATGGCCTGCCTGCCGCTGATGCAGAACGGCGGCTCCGTCGTCGGCCTCACCTTCGACGCGCAGTACGCCTGGCCGCAGTACGACTGGATGGGCCCGGCCAAGGCCGCGCTGGAGGCCACCAGCCGGTACCTGGCCCGGGACCTGGGCGAGCAGAACATCCGCTGCAACCTGATCTCGGCCGGCCCGATCGGTTCGATGGCCGCCAAGTCCATCCCTGGCTTCTCGGAGCTGGCCGACGTGTGGAACCACCGCTCCCCGCTGGAGTGGGACATGGCCGACCCCGAGCCGGCCGGCCGCGGTGTGGTGGCCCTCCTGTCGGACTTCTTCCCCAAGACCACGGGCGAGATCGTCCACGTCGACGGCGGCGTGCACATGATGGGCGCCTAGCTCGTCCGCGCCCCGTGCGCGACCGGCCGCGCTGCCGTCCAGGTGACAGCGGCGCGGCCGCGTCGTTCCCCCGGGTGATCCGGCTCCCGAGTCGAAGAGTCCGCCGGACCACGGCACACTGGGTCGCAACGGACCTCGTGTCCGCTGATCGGGGAGGAGGTGTGACCGTGCGTCCCGAGCGTCCGAAGCACCACCCGAAGCACCTCGCGCGGCGCCGTCCGCAGCGCCGCTCCCGGCGCGGCCGGGCCGCGGCCGGGCTGGCCGCCTCGGTCCTCCTGGCGGGGACCACCCTGGCCGGCCCGGGCGGTCCCGCCCACGCCGCCGAGCGGGACCGCTACACCGCCTCCTGCCGCACGTCGGTCGAGGGCTCCCGGGTCACCGCGTACTGCCACAACCCCTACCCCCGCACGGACCGCGTCCAGCTGCACGTCGAGTGCGACCGCTGGTGGGACGTCGACTCCGACAGCGCGCCCGTGGACGTCCGCCCCACCGCCTACGCCGAGCTCACGCAGCGGTGCTGGAAAGAGGTGCGCACCGCCTGGGTCAGTCACCTGCCGGTGTCCGAGCCGGTGACTGGCTGACCGCCGTCCGGCGCAGGCAGACGAACGGGTAGCCGGCGGCCTCCGAGGCCGCCGCGTCGGCGTCGCCCGCACGGATCGCCGCCACCAGCCGGGCGTGGTCCATGTGGTTCTCCGGCCGCAGCTCCTCGCCCACGTCCTCGCGCAGCCAGTCGCGCAGCAGATGACCGAGGTCGGCGTAGACCTCGGTCATCACCTCGTTGTGCGAGGCGGCGACCACGGCCAGGTGGAAGGTGGCGTCGGCTGCCACGAACCGCTCCGCGTCGCCGGCCTCCCACGCCTCCTCACGCCGCGCCAGCAGCGCCTCCAACTGCCTCAGGTCGCGCTCCGTGCGGCGTTCGGCGGCCAGCCGGGCGGCGGACGACTCCAGGGTCGAGCGCAGTTCGGCGATGTGCCGGGGATCGGCACCGGCGAACCGCCGGTGCATCACCCCCGCCAGCTCACTGGTCGCCACCACGTAGGTGCCCGAGCCCTGCCGGATGTCCAGCAGGCCGTTGTGGGCCAGCGCCCGTACCGCCTCGCGGACCGTGTTGCGGGCCACTCCCAGCTGTTCGACCAGCTCCGGCTCGGTGGGGATGCGGGAACCGACCGGCCACTCGCCCGAGGTGATCTGGTTCCGCAGTTCCGCGATCACCTGGTCGGAGAGCCCGGACCGGCGGGGAGAGCTGAGCGCCATGGTGGCTCCTTGTCCTGAAGTCGTCCGGGATTGGACAATCAATCATCCCATGATTCTATGATGGGCCCATGTCCGAGGAGCCGCAGCCGCACCACCAGACGCAGACGCAGACGCCCGCGCCGGCCAGGAGTCCCGTGCCCGACCCGGCCGCGCCCCTCGCCGGGACCGTGCCGCGGCGGGGACGGAACGCGGTGCCGGCCTGGCTCGCGCCCGTCCTGACCGCCGGGCTCGTCCTCGCCGCGCTCAACCTGCGGCCCGCCATCACCAGCCTCGGCGCCCTCCTCGAAGAGGTACGGGTCGGGCTGCACATGAGCGGCAGCGTGGCCGGTCTGCTCACCTCCGTACCCCCGCTGTGCTTCGCCGTCTTCGGTGTCACCGCGCCCCGGCTGGCCCGCCGCTTCGGCCCCGGCGCCGTCGTCTGCGCCGGCATGGTCGCCATCACCGCCGGTCTCGTCCTCCGCCCGTTCGCGGACGGCACCGCCGCCTTCCTCGCGGCCAGCGCGCTCGCCCTGATGGGCATCGCCGTCAGCAACGTGCTCATGCCGGTGATCGTCAAGCGGTACTTCCCCGACCGGGTCGGCTCGATGACCGGCCTCTACTCGATGGCCCTGGCCCTCGGCACCTCCCTCGCCGCCGCCGCGACGGTCCCCGTGACCGAGGCCCTGGGCGGCAGCTGGCGCACCGGGCTGGGCGTGTGGGCGGTCCTGGCCGCCCTCGCGGTCCTGCCGTGGCTGGCCCTGGTACGGGACCGCGCCACCGACACCGCGTCCGGGGTCGGGCGGGGCGGTGGCGAGCGGCAGGCGTCCGCGCCGCGTATCGTCCGCAGCCGGACCGCCTGGGCCCTGGGCTGCTTCTTCGGCCTCCAGGCCACCGGCGCGTACATCACCATGGGCTGGATGCCGCAGATCTTCCGTGACGCCGGGGTCTCGGCCGGCACCGCCGGGGTGCTGCTCGCCGTCACCATGGTGATGGGCGTGCCGCTGGCGTTCGTCATCCCCCGGCTGGCGGCCCGGATGCGCAACCAGGGCCCGATCGCCGTCGTCCTGGCCGCGTGCGGCCTGAGCGGGTACGCCGGGCTGTACTTCGCCCCGGCGGGCGGGGCCTGGGCCTGGGCCCTGCTGCTGGGCATCTCCAACTGCGCCTTCCCGCTGGCACTCACCATGATCGGCATGCGCTCACGGACCGGCGCGGGGGTGGTGCGCCTCTCCGCCTTCGCCCAGAGCGTCGGCTACCTCATCTCCATCCCGGGGCCGCTGCTCGTGGGTGTCCTGTACCAGCACAGCGGCGGCTGGGGCACTCCGCTCGCCCTGATGGCGGGCCTGATGGTGCCGCAGATGATCGTCGGTGTCGTCGCCGGACGGGACCGGACGATCGAGGACGAACTGTGAGGTGCGAGACTGGTTCCATGCAGCCTGTGCTCGACCCGAATCCCCCGAACGGTCAGAAGAAGCTCCTCATCGTGCTCGGCGCGATGCTGGCGATCGGCGTGGTCATCGGGATCATCGCCTCGATCGCCTCCCCGTGAGCCCCGGCCCCCCGGCTCCGCGCGCCCGGTGGCCGTATGAACCCCCTGCGCCTCATGAGCCCGCCGCCCCCGTGGGCTCCCCGGCTCCCTGAGACCGGCGGGCTGGGCGCACGGCCGTCCCCTAGGGGACCGGGGTCAGGGGCAAGTGGGTGGCTCACCGGATGGGCCCGGCGGCCGGGAATCCGTAGCGTCGGGGCCACCAGGGACCGCCGTGCCGCGGTCCGGCCCGTCCCCGAGCCACGGAGGCAGCCATGCCGGCCCGTACCCCCGTCCGCACCCGTGCCGCTGAGGTACGGCTGCCGTGGTGGGCCCTCGCCCTCCCGGCGCTGGCCTTCGCCGCCCTCCTGGTGCTGATCACCGGGGGCGCCGAGGCCCACGCGGCGGGCGGGGACCCGGCGGTCGGCCGGATCCTCGAACAGATCCACCGGACGCTCTCCCCGTAGCGGGCCGCCTGGCCAACACCCCGCGCCTGGCTGGCCGTTTCGTGCGAAGCTGGGGACCATGAGCGTCGATACACCCCGCAAGATCGTGCTACTCCGGCATGCGAAAGCCGACTGGCCGCAGGTGTCCGACCATGAGCGGCCGCTCGCCGACCGGGGCCGCAAGGACGCCCCCGTGGCCGGCCGGCGCCTCGCCGAGACCGGCATCGCCTTCGACCTGGCCCTGTGCTCGACCGCCACCAGGACCCGTGAGACGTGGAAGCTGGCGGTGCAGGAGCTGCCGCAGCGGCCCAGGACCCAGTACGAGGAGCGGCTCTACGAGGCCTCGCTCGGCGACCTGATCGCGCTGCTCAACGAAACGTCCGACGAGGTCGGCAACCTCCTCGTCATCGGCCACAACCCCGGCATGCACGCCCTGGCCGACGCCCTGGCGGGCCAGGCCGAGGGGGACACCCTGGCCCGGATGAGCCGGGGCGGCTTCCCGACGGCCGCCTTCGCCGTCATCGGCTTCAACGGCTCCTGGAAGTCGCTGGAGCACGGCGTCGGCAAGCTCCTCGGCTACTGGGCGCCGCACGACTAGTCCGACAGTCCGGGGGTGCCGGCCCAGGCCCCCGCGTACGTCACGAGGCCCGGACACCGACCGCGACCGGTCGGCCGTCCGGGCCTCGTGACGTAAGGGACTCACGGGACTCGCCGGGGATTCACGGGACGGGCAGGGGACTCACGGGACTCGTACGGGATTTGGGGACTCTCAGGACTCAGACCAGGACGCAGTCGGCCGCCTCGACCTCTTCGCGGGTGATGCCCAGCAGATAGAGGACCGTGTCCAGGAACGGGACGTTGACGGCCGCGTCGGCCGCCTCGCGCACCACCGGCTTGGCGTTGAACGCCACCCCGAGCCCGGCGGCGTTGAGCATGTCCAGGTCGTTGGCGCCGTCGCCGATCGCGACGGTCTGCGCGAGCGGGACGCCCGCCTCGGTCGCGAACCGGCGCAGCAGCCGCGCCTTGCCGGCCCGGTCGACGATCTCGCCGGTCACCCGCCCGGTCAGCTTGCCGTCGACGATCTCCAGCGTGTTGGCGGAGGCGAAGTCCAGCCCGAGCCGCACCTTGAGGTCGTCGGTGACCTGGGTGAAGCCGCCCGAGACGACACCTACCTGGTAGCCGAGCCGCTTGAGGGTGCGGATGAGCGTACGGGCTCCCGGCGTCAGCCGGACCTCCGCGCGTACCTTCTCCACCACCGAGGCGTCCAGCCCGGCGAGCAGCGCCACCCGCGCGTGCAGCGACTGCTCGAAGTCCAGCTCTCCGCGCATGGCGGCGGCCGTGACCTCCGCGACCTTGTCCTCGCAGCCCGCGTGCGCCGCGAAGAGCTCGATCACCTCGTCCTGGATGAGGGTGGAGTCGACGTCCATCACGATCAGCCGCTGCGCCCGGCGGTGCAGTCCCGCCGACACCACGGCCACGTCCACCCCGATCTCGGCGGCCTCGGTGGCGAGTGCGGTGCGCAGGGCGGACGTCTCCGTACCGGAGACGGCGAACTCGACCGCCGTCACCGGGTACTTCGCCAGCCGGAAGACCCGGTCGATGTTCCCGCCGGTCGCGGTGATCGTCGCCGCTATGGCCGCCGTGGACTCGGCGGTCAGCGGATGCCCCAGGACCGTGACGTGCGAGCGGCCGACCCCGCGCGGCCGGTTGTCTCCGGTGCCGGAGATGATCTCGGCCTGGAGCTTCAGCGAATCGGCCCAGCCGTGCACGGTGGCCCGCAGCTCGCCCTCGGTGCCGGCCGACGGTTCGGTGACGAGCGCGCACAGCACGATACGGCCGCGGGTGACGACCTGCTCGATGTCGACCACGTCGACGGCGTAGGCGGCCAGGGTGTCGAAGAGCCCGGCGGTGATCCCGGGCCGGTCCTTCCCGAAGATCTTGACGAGAAGGGTGGGAACCTCAGAGGTCTGCGATGCGCTCATGGTTCCTCCACCGTATCCGCCCCCGGGTCGGGGGGCTTCCCCGTCCCGCGTTACGGACACAGCGGCCCGCAGCGGCACCGCGCCGTCACATACGGTGACACCGGCTCGCCGTACGGTGGCCACCGGCCCCGCCGTGCGGGGCGCGCCGGCCTCCCCGGTGTCCCGGTGCGACGGCTCCGGCGCGTCCGGGTGCGTCAACCTCCCGCCGTCCCACAGGGCTTGCCCCCGGGGGGCCGCGCCCGGCGCCGGGGCGGGGACCACACCACCCCGCGGATGTCGTCGCTCACCATCACAAGGCACCCCGCTTCCCACCTGCTTGCCCCGTTGACCACACTTCTGCGGGCGTCCGCCAGTCATTGCCGTTCTCCGCAATGATTCCTCCCGGACGAACTGGTGGCCCCGGACGCTCCTCCCGTCGCGGCCGGTGCGCGCTCCGCACGCTGCCCGACTTTCGGATACCGGACCGGGCCTGAAATAGTGCCCCCGATGTTCACCATCCCCAGACTCCCCGCGACGGGGGGCACCCGGGGGACGACTAGTGGGGCATGGAGTGCCGGAACTCGTACTGGAATTGAACGGAAGGACCTGGACGCTCGATCCGTCCAGGTCGTACACCCTCGGTCGCGATCCGCAGGGTGACCTGGTCATCGACGATGCCAGGGTCTCGTGGCGGCATGCCACGATCAGCTGGGGGGGCCGTGGTTGGGTCATTGAGGACCACGGCTCGACCAACGGCACCTATGTCCAGGGCCAGCGGATCCATCGGATGGACATAGGCGCCGGGTCCGCCGTGCACCTCGGCAACGCCACCGACGGTCCGCGGCTGAATCTCACCGGTCAGGCGGCGACCGGGGCGGCCGGTGGGGGCGGCCACAGCGCGCGGTCCACCCCGGCCCAGTACGTCCAGCCGCCGCAGCAGGCTCAGCAGCCGCCCCAGCAGGCCTGGCAGCAGCAGTCCCCCGCGCCGCAGCACGCCCAGCCGCCCCAGCAGGGCTGGCCGCAGCAGGCTCAGCAGCCACACCAGCAGCAGCCACACCAGCAGGCCCATCCACCTCAGTCGGTGCCGCAGCAGGCCCCGCCTCAGCAGGCCTACCAGCCCCAGCCCCAGCAACACCGGCCGCAGGTGCCGCACCAGCAGCCGGGCGGCCCCGCCGGGCAGTACGCGCAGCAGGTTCCGGGCCACGGCGGTGCCGCGGGGGCTCCGCCGGTGCACGGCGACCGCAGCCCCACCACCTTCCACCAGCTGTCCCTCGGCCGCGTCATGCGCATCGGTCGTGCGCTCGAGAACGAGCTGGTCGTCTCCGACCTCCAGGTCTCGCGCCACCACGCCGAGTTCACCGCGCATCCGGACGGCCGCTTCGAGCTCCGCGACCTGGGCTCCCACAACGGCACGTACGTCAACGGCCAGCCGATCCCCAAGTCCGGCACCGCTCTCATCGGCCCCAGCGACATCGTCGGCGTCGGTCACTCGGCCTTCCGGCTCGTCGGGGACCGCCTCGAGGAGTTCGTCGACACCGGTGAGATCTCCTTCTCCGCCCGCCACCTCACCGTCACGGTGGACGGCGGCAAGCAGATCCTGAAGGACGTCTCCTTCGGCGTGCCGGAGAAGTCCCTGGTCGCGGTGATCGGCCCGTCGGGTTCCGGCAAGTCCACCCTGCTCAAGGCGCTCACCGGCTACCGCCCCGCCAACCAGGGCGATGTCCTCTACGACAACCGGAACCTGTACAAGCAGTTCGCCGAGCTCCGGCAGCGCATCGGTCTGGTCCCGCAGGACGACATCCTGCACAAGGAGCTGACCGTCCGTACCGCGCTCAGGTACGCCGCCAAGCTCCGCTTCCCGGCCGACACCACCGCGCAGGAGCGCGAGGCCCGGATCGACGAGGTGCTGCGCGAGCTCAAGCTCGACATCCACAAGACCAAGAAGATCACCGCTCTCTCCGGCGGCCAGCGCAAGCGGGTGTCCGTGGCCCTGGAGCTGCTGACCAAGCCCTCGCTGATCTTCCTGGACGAGCCGACCTCCGGTCTCGACCCGGGCATGGACCGCGACGTCATGCAGCTGCTGCGCGGCTTGGCGGACGACGGCCGGACGGTCCTCGTCGTCACCCACTCCGTGGCCGAGCTGGCGCTCTGCGACAAGCTGCTCGTCATGGCCCCGGGCGGCTCGGTGGCCTACTTCGGCCCGCCCGAGGAGGCGCTCAACTTCTTCGGCTACGACACCTGGGCCGATGTCTTCTCCGCCTTCGAGAACTACCGCGACTACGACTGGGCGGGCCGCTGGAAGGGCTCGCAGCACTACCAGATGTACGCCGCCGACCTCGACGCCGTCGCCCCGGCCGCCGTTCAGATGCCGCCGGCCCAGGCCATGCGCCCGCCCAAGCCGCAGGGCTGGGGCGCGCAGCTGTGGACCCTGATTCGCCGCTATGTGTCGGTGATCGCCTCCGACAAGGGCTTCATGGCCCTGATGGTGCTGCTGCCGGCCGTTCTGGGCACCGTCAGCACCCTGATCAGCTCCGACTACGGCTTCCGGCCGAGCCCGCGCGGCCCCAACGGCAGCGCGGCGACCATCCTGCTGATCCTGGCGGTCGGCGCCTGTTTCGCGGGCGCGGCCAACTCCGTACGAGAGCTGATCAAGGAACGGGTCATCTACGAACGGGAACGTGCCACCGGCCTGTCACGTTCGGCGTATCTGATGTCCAAGGTGATCGTCCTGGGAATGATCACCGTGATCCAGGGCGCCATCATCGGCGGCATCGGTTTCGGCTTCCGGGACGTCCCCGACGAGGGCCTGCTCTTCGGCTCCTCCGCGGTACGGCTGGAACTGACCCTGCCCATCATGGCCCTCGGCTTCACCGCCATGATGTTCGGCCTGATCATCTCCTCGCTGGTGAAGACCGCCGAGAAGACCATGCCGCTGCTGGTGATGTTCGCGATCATCCAGGTCGTCTTCACCGGGTGCCTGTTCACCCTGCACGGCCAGGTGGGCGTCAACGAGTTCTCGTACCTGATGCCGTCGCGCTGGGCCGTGGCCGCCGCGGGCGCGAGCGTCCAGCTCAACGTCCTGTTCCCCAACCAGGACGACCCGACCGACACCGACCCGCTGTGGGACCACGAGCTGGGCACCTGGATGCTCGACATGGGCGCGCTGCTCGCCCTGGGCGCCGTCTGCGGTGTCGTCGTGGCGCGGCTGCTGCGACGCCACGAGCCGGAGGTCATGCGCAAGTAGCCGGACGCGCTCCGACGCCGAAGGGCGGCACCCCGTGCGGGGTGCCGCCCTTCGGCATGGGGGCGCCGGTCAGTAGGCGCTGTTCACGTTGTCGATCGAGCCGTACCGGTCGGCCGCGTAGTTGGCGGCGGCGACGATGTTGGCGACCGGGTCGTACTGGCTGTGCTTGGTGCCCGGGACGTGGTACGCGTCGAACGTCGGCTTGATGACCTGCAGCAGGCCGATGGACGGAACGCCGTTGATGGCGTTGATGTCCCAGTTGTTGATGGCGTTCGGGTTGCCGCTGGACTCGCGCATGATGTTCTTGTGCAGGCCGTGGTAGCTGCCCGGGATGTCGTGCTTCTTCATGATGTCCAGCGACTGGCGGATCCAGCCGTCGAGGTTGTTCGCGTAGACCGGCTTGCGGGCGGCGGCGCGGCTGGCGGCGGCCCTCTCGGCGGCGCGCTTCTTGGCGGCGGCCTCGGCCTTGGCCTTCGCGGCGGCGGCGGCCTTGGCCTTGGCGGCGGCGGCGGCCTTGGCCTTGGCGGCGGCGGCGGCCTTCGCCTTCAGCTCGATGGCCGAGCCCTGCTCGGTCAGGTGCAGGTGCAGCGCGCCGTTCTGCTTGGCGCTGTTCCACGCCACGGGAGCGGCGGCGGTGATCGCCTGCGGCTCCGTCTCGGCCGAGGCGTCGTTGCCCGGAACGACAGAGAACGCGAGGGCGGCGGCGCCCAGGGAGGCGATACCGGCGATCGAGAGCTTGCGGTTCTTCTGGAAACGGCTGAAGCCGGGGGTGCGGAACGCGGACATGCAGTCGTACCTCTTCGAATAGCGGGACGTCGCGAGGCCAGGGCGGCGCTTCGCCTGCTCGGCGGGCGACGGCTGCAATTCTTAGCGGCCGCAAAATGCTGTGGCAAAGGTGTGACGTACGATGCCGGGTAGTGGATCACGAGGCTGCGGCGAGCGCCCGAAAGCACCCCCGCCGCCCGCTCAGCCCGCTCTCATCCGACCCTTATCCGTCCACTAGGTGGCTTCGTACGTGACCTGCGTCCTATGCGCGGGCTCACATCGGCCACCCGGCGAACTCACGACGAGTTGCGCCAGCAATGCGCTTAGTGAGCGAGTGGTCAGGACGTCCTGCGAGCCCGTCCGGGCGACCTCCGAACCCGCCGGGACGTACGGCGGCGTGCCCGCCGGACGGTGCCGGGGGCGGGCCGCGCGGGCCGCCCGCCCCACCCGCTGCCCCGGCCTCGACGGCCGGCCCGCCCGGCACCCATGACCCCGGCGGGGGAGCGCGGCCTAGGCCCTGCGACCCACACCCCGGCCCGCCCCCGGGCGGATACGGACCGTGACCCCCCGCCGGTAACGTGAACGCATGACCGATCGAACGCCGGGCTCCGGCCTCGCCGCCGTGAGCAGCGCCCTCCTGGCGATGAGCCGGCACCTGGAGGTGCGTGACGTCCTGAAGACGATCGTCGCCTCCGCCCGTGAACTGCTCGACGCCGAGTACGCCGCGCTGGGCGTGCCCGACGACCACGGCGGCTTCGCCCAGTTCGTGGTCGACGGCGTCAGCGACGCCCAGTGGAAGGCCATCGGCCCGCTGCCGCGCCAGCACGGCATCCTCGCGGCGATGCTGCACGGGGCCAGGGCCGAGCGCCTCCCGGACGTCCGCGAGGACCCCCGCTTCGAGGGCTGGCCCGACGCCCACCCCGACATGGCGGACTTCCTGGGCCTGCCCATCCGGGACGGCGACGAGACGATCGGCGCGCTGTTCCTCGCCAACAAGACCGGCCCCGGGCCCGAGGGCGGACCGGGCTTCACCGAGGAGGACGAGGAACTGCTGGGCATCCTCGCCCAGCACGCCGCCATCGCGCTGACCAACGCCCGGCTGTACGAGCGCAGCCGGGAGCTCACCATCGCCGAGGAGCGCTCCCGGCTGGCCCACGAGCTGCACGACGCCGTCAGCCAGAAGCTGTTCTCCCTGCGGCTCACCGCCCAGGCGGCGGCCGCCCTGGTCGACCGGGATCCGGCCCGCGCCAAGGGCGAGCTCCAGCAGGTCGCCGCGCTCGCCGCCGAGGCCGCCGACGAGCTGCGCGCCGCCGTCGTCGAGCTGCGCCCGGCCGCCCTGGACGAGGACGGCCTGGTCAACACCCTGCGTACGCACATCCAGGTCCTGGACCGGGCGCACACCGCCCGCGTCACCTTCGACAGCTGCGGCGTCCGCGCCCTGCCCGCCGCGCAGGAGGAGGCCATGCTCCGCGTCGCCCAGGAGGCCCTGCACAACGCCCTGCGCCACTCCGGAGCCGACCTGGTGGCGGTCTCGCTGGTACGGCGGGGCCAGGGCGCGCTGCTCAGCGTCACCGACAACGGCAAGGGCTTCCAGCCCCGCTCGGTGCGCCGCGCGGGTCGTCACCTCGGTCTGGTCTCCATGCGCGACCGGGCCGGCGGTGTCGGCGGCAGGCTCACCGTGCACTCGGCGCCCGGGAAGGGCACCACGATCGAGATGGAGGTTCCCGGTGGCTGAGGCCGTGCCCGATCAGAAGACCAGGATCCGCGTCCTGCTGGTCGACGACCACCAGGTGGTCCGCCGGGGACTGCGCACCTTCCTGGAGGTCCAGGACGACATAGAGGTCGTGGGCGAGGCCGGTGACGGCGCCGACGGCGTGGCCCGCGCCGAGGAGCTGCGCCCCGATGTCGTCCTGATGGACGTGAAGATGCCCGGCGTGGACGGGATCGAGGCCCTGCGCAAGCTCCGGGAACTCGGCAACCCGGCCAAGGTGCTGATCGTCACCAGCTTCACCGAACAGCGCACGGTGGTACCCGCCCTCAGGGCGGGCGCCTCGGGGTACGTGTACAAGGACGTCGACCCGGACGCCCTGGCCGGCGCCATCCGATCCGTGCACGCCGGGCACGTCCTGCTCCAGCCGGAGGTGGCGGGGGCGCTGCTCAGCCAGGACGACGCCAACGGCGGCACGGGCCGGGGCGGCGGTCTCACCGAGCGCGAACGCGAGGTGCTGGGCCTGATCGCGGACGGCCGGTCGAACCGGGAGATCGCCCGCGCGCTGGTCCTCTCCGAGAAGACCGTGAAGACGCACGTCTCCAACATCCTGATGAAGCTGGACCTGGCCGACCGCACCCAGGCGGCGCTGTGGGCCGTGCGCCACGGCCTGGCGGGCTGAGCCGGGGCCGTCCGGTCCGGGGCCGGTCCGGTCCGGGTCCGTCCGGTCCGGGTCCGTCCGGTCCGGTCCGGGCCCGTCCGGTCCGGTCGGGTCCGGTCGGGCCGGGATGATTCCCCTTCGGTCCGAGATTCATACCGTCGGGTGTATGTCACCCACACGGCGCAACCGGATCGTCCGGGGGCCGTTCTCCACGGCGTGCTGCGGTGATCGCCGCAGCGATGGCTAGGAGGATCCCGAAGTGAACAAGCTCAAGAAGGCCGCCGCCGTCACCATCGCCGCCGGCGGCATGGTCGTCGCCGCCGCCGGTGCCGCGTCCGCCGGCGGCGCCCAGGCGGCGGGCGCCGCCGCCAACTCGCCGGGTGTCGTCTCCGGCAACCTGATCGAGGTCCCGGTCCACGTCCCGGTGAACGTCTCCGGCAACAGCGTCAACGTCATCGGTGTGCTGAACCCGGCCTTCGGCAACGGGGCCGTCAACGCCTGACACCCGGCCGGCCCGCCCCTCGCCCGGCCACGGCCACCGCGAGGGGCCGGGCCGCCCCCGGTCCACCGCGTGCCCCGGGCACCCGCACCACGCCCCGCCGCCCGGCACCCGCCGCACACCTGGCCGCCGGGGGCGCGGGAGCGCGGCGGTCACCGGCCCCGCGACCGCGCCACCGCGAACGTCACCGCCCCGCCCCGCGACCGCGCCACCGCGACCGGGAGCGTCACCCCCGCCGCTCACCAGGTCCCGCGCTCCCGCTCCCGCTCCTCCACGTACGCGTTGAACGCGGCCACCTGCGCCCGCCGCGCCACCCGCTCCACCGGGCGCAGCGCCTCCGTGCGCGCCGCGATCTCCGACGCGCTCACCGCCCCGCCGTGCCCGTTGCCGTACGCCATCGAGATCAGCAGGCCGACCCGCTGGGCCAGCTCCAGCACCCGTACCGCCCGGGGCGGGTACCCGGGCGCCAGCACCTCGCGCCCCGCCTCCGCCCTGGCCCGGTACGCGTCCAGCGCCGCCTCGGCCACCGGCCCGGACGCCGCGACGTCCAGCCGTGTCAGTACCACCGTCGCCTCCCGCAGCGCGTCCGCCAGCTCCCGCTCCGCCTCGCCCAGCGACGGCACGTCCGCCGGCGGTGCCTCCCGTACCGGCAGGCACTGCCAGAGGACCTCCACGTGTGTGTCCCCGGCCGGCCCCACCTCGTACCGCTCCGGTACGAGCCCGTACCCCGCCCCGTACCCGACGACCGCCTCCCGCGCGTCCAGCGCCCGCGCGTTGAACTCCGGCGGCCCGCTCAGACCCAGCGGGTGCCCCGGAGCCGGCAGTGCCACCCGCCAGCCGGTCACCCCCAGCGACCGCAGCCGCCCCAGCGCCAGCGTCAGGCCCACCGGCCCCGCCTCGCCCGGCAGCCCCTCCACCCGGTGCACCGCGTCGTCCCCGACGATCGCGAGCACGGCCTCATCCGGCGACACCAACCCGGCCAGCAGGGCGTTCCCCCATGCGGCCAGCCGTCCTGAACGTGGTTCCGAAAGCATGCCCCCACCCTAGGTACTGAGCGCGCTTCTCCCCGCCTCCGGCCCGGAACCGGCCCTAGAGGCCGCCTCGTCCCACCGGTGGCGTAGGTTTTCCCTGGGAGCTTCGCCCACAGGCGCAAGCGACGACGAGACTCGACCGCAAGGGGAGACACAACGCTCATGAGCGATGTACTGGAGCTGGTGGACGTATCCGTGGTCCGCGACGGACGCGCTCTGGTGGACGACGTCTCCTGGTCGGTCAAGGAGGGCGAGCGCTGGGTCATCCTCGGACCCAACGGCGCGGGCAAGACCACCCTCCTCAACGTCGCGTCCAGCTACCTCTTCCCCAGCACCGGCACCGCCCGCGTCCTCGGAGACCAGCTCGGCCGGGTCGACGTCTTCGACCTGCGCCCCCGCATCGGCATGGCCGGCATCGCCATGGCCGAGAAGCTGCCCAAGCGCCAGACCGTCCTGCAGACCGTGCTCACCGCCGCGTACGGCATGACCGCCACCTGGCACGAGAACTACGACAGCGTCGACGAGGACCGCGCCCGCGCCTTCCTCGACCGCCTCGGTATGACCGAGTACCTCGACCGCAACTTCGGGACCCTCTCCGAGGGAGAGCGCAAGCGCACCCTCATCGCCCGCGCGATGATGACCGACCCCGAGCTGCTGCTGCTCGACGAGCCGGCCGCCGGCCTGGACCTCGGCGGCCGTGAGGACCTGGTCCGCCGCCTCGGCCGCCTCGCCCGCGACCCGCTCGCGCCGTCCATGATCATGGTCACGCACCACGTCGAGGAGATCCCGCCGGGCTTCACCCACGTCCTGATGATCCGTCAGGGCAAGGTGCTCGCCGCCGGCCCGATGGAGATGGAACTGACCTCCCGGAACCTCTCCCGCTGCTTCGGCCTGCCGCTCGTCGTCGAGCACGCCGGGGACCGCTACACCGCCCAGGGCCTGCCCCTCACCTGACGTTCCCGGCCCGCCCCATCGCGCCCTGTCCCGAAAGGGATCCCCGGTCCTACCATGACCATGTGGACATCGACGCATGGGTGTGGTGGCTGATCGGCGCGGTGGGGCTCGGCATCCCGCTCGTACTCACCGCGATGCCGGAATTCGGGATGCTGTCCGCCGGAGCGGTCGCCGGAGCCGTCGCGGCCGGCCTGGGCTTCGGCGTGGTGACCCAGGTGGTGGTCTTCGCGGCCGTCTCCGTCGCCCTGATCGCGGTGGTACGCCCCATCGCGGCCCGTCACCGCGACGCGAGGCCCCAACACGCCACCAACATCGACGCGTTGAAGGGCCGTCGGGCCGTCGTGCTGGAACGCGTGGACGGCGCCGGTGGCCGGATCAAGCTGGCCGGCGAGGTCTGGTCCGCCCGGACCTTCGACGCCGACCAGGTCTTCGAACCGGGTCAGCAGGTCGACGTGGTGGAAATCGACGGGGCCACCGCCGTCGTCATGTGAGGTGACGAACCGTCAGGCACCGGCCGGCCGCCCGGAGGCACCCGCCTCCAACGACGCAAGCCGGTCAACTCCCGCCGAACGGCGCGCGCGACGGCCCGCCGTCTGCGAAACTCGATCATCAGAATCGTCCGGCAGTGAAGGGCACGGGGAAACACGATGCCATCAGTCATTATCGTCCTGGTCATCCTGGTGGTGCTCGTCTTCATCGCCCTGATCAAGACGATCCAGGTCATCCCGCAGGCCAGCGCCGCCATCGTCGAACGCTTCGGCCGCTACACCCGCACCCTCAACGCGGGCCTGAACATCGTCGTCCCGTTCATCGACTCCATCCGCAACCGGATCGACCTCCGTGAACAGGTCGTGCCCTTCCCGCCCCAGCCGGTGATCACCCAGGACAACCTGGTCGTCAACATCGACACCGTCATCTACTACCAGGTGACCGACGCCCGCGCCGCGACCTACGAGGTCGCCAGCTACATCCAGGCGATCGAGCAGCTCACCGTGACCACGCTGCGCAACATCATCGGCGGCATGGACCTGGAGCGGACCCTCACCTCCCGCGAGGAGATCAACGCCGCCCTGCGCGGAGTCCTCGACGAGGCCACCGGCAAGTGGGGCATCCGCGTCAACCGCGTCGAGCTGAAGGCGATCGAGCCGCCGACCTCCATCCAGGACTCGATGGAGAAGCAGATGCGCGCCGACCGGGACAAGCGCGCCGCCATCCTCACCGCCGAGGGCATCCGCCAGTCGCAGATCCTGACCGCCGAGGGCGAGAAGCAGTCCGCCATCCTCCGCGCCGAGGGCGAGGCCAAGGCCGCCGCCCTGCGCGCCGAGGGCGAGGCCCAGGCCGTGCGTACGGTCTTCGAGGCCATCCACGCCGGCGACCCGGACCAGAAGCTCCTGTCGTACCAGTACCTCCAGATGCTCCCGAAGATCGCCGAGGGCGACGCCAACAAGCTCTGGATCGTGCCCAGCGAGATCGGCGACGCCCTCAAGGGGCTCTCCGGAGCCTTCGGCAACCTCGGCGGCGGCGCCCCCGGATTCAACACCGGAGGCACCGGCCCCGCCCCCGTCACCACCAAGGACAGGCGCCGCGAGGAGCCCCCGGTCGACTGACCCGCCCACCCCTTCGTGCATGATCGGTCCCACAAGCACCGGTCCCGTGACGGAGGGCACAGCGTGACGATCTGGGAGATGCTCGCCGTCCTCGCCGCGGGCGTCGGCGCCGGCACCATCAACACCATCGTGGGATCGGGAACGCTGATCACGTTCCCGGTCCTGCTGGCCACCGGCCTGCCACCGGTCACCGCCACCGTCTCCAACGCCCTGGGCCTGATTCCCGGTTCCATCAGCGGCGCCATCGGCTACCGCGCCGAACTCACCGGCCAGCGCCGCCGCGTGCTGCGCCTGAGCGCCGCCGCCGCCATCGGCGGACTCTCCGGCGCCATACTGCTGCTGCTCCTGCCCGCCACCGCCTTCGAGACGATCGTCCCGGTCCTGGTGGGACTCGCCCTGGTCCTGGTCGTCCTGCAGCCGCGCATCTCCAGGGCCGTCCAGCGCCGCCGGGACCGCGAAGGAACCCCCGGCAAGCCCGACGGTGGCCCGCTCCTCTTCGCCGGCCTGCTCCTCGCCAGCGTCTACGGCGGCTACTTCACCGCCGCCCAGGGGATCATCTACCTCTCCCTCATGGGCATGCTGCTCCAGGACACCCTGCAACGCCTCAACGCGGTCAAGAACATCCTCGCGGCCGTCGTCAACAGCATCGCCGCGCTGTTCTTCCTCTTCGTGGCGCACTTCGACTGGACCGCGGTCCTGCTCATCGCGGTCGGCTCCGCCATCGGCGGCCAGCTCGGCGCCCGGGTCGGCCGCCGCCTGCCGCCAACCGCCCTGCGCGTCCTGATCGTGGCCGTCGGCACGGTCGCCATCGTCCAGCTCCTGCTGCGCTGACACACCGGAGCCGCCGCGGCCCCCGGGGGGACGGGCACGCCGCGGCCGAGCCCGCGACCGGGGTCACGCGGCGGCCGACTGCGCCAGCCACTCCGGCAGGTCCGAGCGCTCACCGGCCCGCATCGCCAGCAGCATCGCGTCCGCCGGAGTAGGCACGAACGGCTGGTGCAGCAGCGGCATCCCCGCCTGCTCCGGCGTACGGTCCGCCTTGCGGTGGTTGTCCTCGGCGCAGGACGCCACCGTGTTGAGCCAGCTGTCCGCACCACCCCGCGACCGCGGCACCACATGGTCCACCGTCGTCGCGCGTCTCCCGCAGTACGCGCACCGGTGCTGGTCCCGCACCAGCACCCCGCGTCTCGACCACGGTGCCTGTCTTCGGAACGGCACCCTCACGTACCGGCAGAGCCTGATCACCCGCGGCACCGGGAGATCCACCGCGGCCGCCCGCACCCGCAGTGCCGGATGAGCCTGCTCGACCACGGCCTTGTCCTGAAGCACCAGCACCACCGCACGGTTGAGAGAGACCGTCGACAGCGGCTCGAAGCTCGCGTTCAGTACCAGCGTGTCCCGCACTGTGCCCACCTCCCGTGTGCCGGCCCGGCCCGGTCGGCGGGCCTCGGCCTGGATCAACTCTGGCCGGGCAGGCCGGGTCGGACAACGCAATATCGCAGCGTTCAACGAAAGATGCCCGCCTCTGATCTCTCCAAGACCAGAAGCGGGCAAACAAGAAACGAACGCTCAGCTCTCCTCAGGAACCGCGTACTCACCGATCAACTGGGCTCGCGCCAGCGTGTGGAACCGCAGGTTGAACCCGACCGCCGCCGGTGAGGCATCCGAGTCCGGACCGAGCTTCTCGCTGTCCACCGCGTACACGGTGAACACGTACCGGTGCGCGGGATCCCCGGGCGGCGGCGCGGCACCGCCGAAGTCCTTCGTCCCGTAGTCGTTGCGGGCGTGCGCCGCTCCCTCCGGCAGCCCCTCGAACTTCCCGCCGCCCGCGCCCGCCGGCAACTCCGTGACCGACGCCGGAATGTCGAACAGCACCCAGTGCCAGAACCCGCTGCCGGTCGGCGCGTCCGGGTCGAAGCACGTCACGGCGAAGCTCTTCGTCTCCGCCGGGAATCCCTCCCAGCGCAGGTGCGGCGAGGTGTTCCCCTCCGCGTGGACCTGGGCGTCCGCCAGCACGGCACCCGGGGCGATGTCGTCGCTCACCACGGTGAACGACGGCACCGGCGGGTGGAAGTCGTGAGGGAGCGGCGCCCTCTTCCCCTCGGCCACGTCTGTACCTCCGATTCGCCTGTTCTCGGCTGTCCTGTACCCCCGGCCCGAGCCTAGAGCCAGTTCCGCCGGCCGCCGACGTCGGCCAGCCACTGGTTGAGGTACGCCACCCAGTCGGTGCCCTGGAAGTCGTTCAGCCCCACCTGGAAGGCCCGGTAGGAGTCACTGCCCTCACTGAACAGGCCGGGCTTCTTGTCCATCTCCAGGACGACGTCCATCTCACGCCCGTCGGCGATGAACGTCAGCTCCACCTGGTTCAGCCCCCGGTACTGCTGCGGCGGCAGGAACTCGATCTCCTGGTAGAACGGCAGCCGCTGCCGCGTCCCGCGAATGTGCCCGCGCTCCATGTCCGCGCTCTTGAAGCGGAAACCGAGCTGGACGAACGCGTCCAGGATGGCCTGCTGGGCGGGGAGCGGGTGCACGTTGATGGCGTCCAGGTCGCTGGAGTCCACGGCCCGGGCGATCTCCAGCTCCGTCGAGACACCGATGTCCATCCCGTGCAGCTGCTGCCCGGCGATGGTGGTGATCGGCGTCTCCCACGGGATGTCCAGCCCGAACGGCACCACGTGCACCGCCCCGGCCTTCACCTCGAAGGCCCCGCCCAGCCGGACCTTGGTGAACTCGATGTCCTGCTTGACCTCGTGGTCACCGCCCTCCACCTCGACCCGGGCCTGGAGACCGACCGAGAGCCCCTCGATCCGCTGGTCCACCGAACCGCCCTGGATCCGCACCTCGCCCTGGACAACGCCACCCGGTACGACGTTCGCCTCGGTGAGCACCGTCTCGACGGAGGCGCCCCCCGCCCCCAGGCTCGCCAGCAGCTTCTTGAACCCCATGTTCACTCCTTCTGGATCTGACCCCTACACACGCGGGACGACCGTAGCCGGTTCCCCAGTACGCTCGTACGACATGATCGAGTGCACCGACCGTACGCCGCTGCCGCGGCACTTCTTCGACCGCCCGGTACTGGAGGTCGCGCCGGACCTCCTGGGCCGCACCCTCGTACGCATCACGGACGACGGCCCGATCGAACTGCGCCTCACCGAGGTGGAGGCGTACGCGGGCGAGGTGGACCCCGGCTCCCACGCCTTCCGCGGCCGTACCGCCCGCAACGCCGTGATGTTCGGCCCGCCCGGTCACGCCTACGTCTACTTCACCTACGGCATGTGGCACTGCCTGAACCTCGTCGTCGGCCCCGAGGGCCGGGCCGGCGGTGTCCTGCTGCGCGCCGGTGAGATCAGGGTCGGCCACGAGCTGGCCCGCAAGCGCCGCACCTCCGCCCGTCACGACCGGGAACTGGCCAAGGGCCCGGCCCGCCTGGCCACCGCCCTGGACGTCGACCGCACCCTGGACGGCACCGACGCCTGCGCCGGCCCCGGGTCCCCGCTCTCCGTCCTGACCGGAAGCCCCGTCGCCGCCGACCGGGTCCGCAGCGGCCCACGCACCGGAGTGGGCGGTGACGGGGCGGTCCACCCCTGGCGCTTCTGGATCGACGGCGACCCCACGGTGAGCCCGTACCGGGCGCACGTGCCGCGCCGGAGGAAGTCCTGAGGGGGGCACTTGACTTGGCAAGGCGAAGCGCCTAGTCTCGACCGAGCCGCAAGGGACCGGGCCTGCCGTACGGGCACCCGGGGGAGCGGCCATCCACCACAACACCGCTCGCTTCCCCAACGGGTACGAGTTCTGGCATGCTCCGGAATTTCTACCGAACGGCTCGATTATGAGCCACCGGGGAAAACAGCTAAAGTAGTGGACACGCCGAAAGGCAAAGGCCCTCCAACGGCCACCGGATACGAAATCCAGACCGGAAACGGAACGGAAAAAGGATCTGGTAGGGTTGGAAACACGAAAT
>NZ_JBFAGV010000029.1:0-82555 GCF_040653855.1 Streptomyces sp. NPDC050856
GGCGGCCGGCGGGGGCCTCTCCCCGGCCGCCACTATGTCGCGCCGCGCGGCGCCCGCCCCCCCCCCGGGCCGGCGCCGGCCCGTTGTGTTCACCGGGCCGGCGCGGCCCGGGCGGCCCGTCCCCCAGCATCGACACCGAGTACCCGGGCCGTACGCAGTACCTGGCCCCCTGGTTGTAAGGGTCGACGTACACGGGCCTGTGAACCGCCGCTACGACAGCCGGGCCGACGGAGAACACATCGATCGGAGCGGCTTCGTGGGAGCACCGGTGGAGGAGTGGGAACAACTCCGCTGACCCAGTGGGCCCGCTGACCCGTTGACCGGGGCCGGCGGAGTTGTGGCGGGCAGAAGCCCGCCGCGTTGGTTTCCTCCCCCTTCGGCGGTCGCCGAGGGCCACGGCGCCCCACTCGACACCTTCGCGGTGGCCCTGTGCCAGGGGCCGCGCCCCTGCCGGTCAGGCGCGCGTCTGCGGCCGGCCGACGCCACCCGGGTGGCCGGGGTCGGTCAGGGGGACCAGTTCGCCGGTGCAGTGTCCGCAGCGAGTGGCCCGGGCGGGGACGGGGTTGAGGCAGGCGGGGCAGTCCCGCTTGTCCGCCTGCACATCGTGGTGCGGGGCGAAACGCTCATGGAGTTTGTTGACCGGCAGGACGACGAGGAAGTAGAGCGCGGAGGCGATGAGCAGGAAGCTGATCGTGGCGTTGATGAAACCGCCGTAGGGGAAGATGGTCCGGCCTATGGTGAAGGTCTTGCGGCTGAAGTCTCCCGTCGCACCGGCGGCCAGACCCACGAACGGGGTCAGGAACGCCTTGACGAACCCGTTCACGACGGCGGTGAAGGCGGCACCGATGACAATGCCGACAGCCAGATCAACCACGTTCCCACGCAGGATGAAACTGCGGAACCCTTCCAGCAAACCCTTCACCGGCTGTTTCCCTTTCGTGTCCCGCCACACGGTGTGGTCGGCGCTATGTCGCCCTCGGCGTGCTCAGGTCACGTGTTGCCCGCCTGGATACGGCTACACCGCGAGGTTCGGGCCGTGGGACGGCCACCGACACACCTGGCGGAGCCACCGCGCCGGGGCGGAGCCGCGCGCGGGCCGGTGGCGCGGAGGCCGGCGGCGAGCTTCATGGGCGGGGCACATACCGACCGCCAGTGCCGCCCGTGTTTGCGGTTTCGGACACCCTTGAAGAATGAAGCGTGGCTCGGAACCGCCATGAGGAGCGGGCTTCCACACCACCGGGACGACCTGCCCGGAGCAGGCGTCGTACCACCGGGCAGCGGGGGCGCCGGACCGGAAAGTAACGTACAGCCATCTCACGAGTACAGCGCGGCGTTTCCCGCGCTGACCTGGGGATCGCGTTGCGGACACCGCAGGGCACAGCAGCCGGACGGAGTGCCGGATACCGCCTTGGGTGTGGCACTCCGGTGGGCCAAGACTTTGCAACTGTCACTGGAGGAACCGCACCGCCCGGGGCCGGACCCGGGTGCCGGCGGTCAACCGATGAGGAGACGACTGTGAAGCTCGCTCGTATCGCCGCCACGGCCCTGTTCTCGTATAGCTACGGCGAGGGGACAAGTAACTCAGTGTGATTTCAGGGCCTCTGTTTGAGTGTGGGGCTCGGGGACTGCTCCGTTGTTCATGGCGGCGAAGTCGGCGTGTGCGGCCTCGATGGCTTCGGGGTACGCCTCGCGCTTGGCGTGCTCGGCGAGCGCCCGGTAGATGCTGGCGACGGAGGGGTTGTGGCCCTTGCGCTTGCCGGTGGGGATGAACAGGTCGGGCTGGATCTGCTCGACCGACTCGCCGCCCGCACGGCGCCGCAGCACGGTGTGGAGCATGTCGTCGGTGATGACCGGGGGCCGGCCGCCGTGCTTGCCCTTGCGGGCCGCGGTGTCGAGTCCCTCCAGGGTCGACTCGCGGATGTTCTCCCGCTCGGTCTCCGCCATCGCCGCGAAGAACGCGAACAGCAGCTTCCCCGGGCCGGTGGGGTCATAGATGCCGGGCAGGGGCCCGGCGAGCATCTCCAGGGCCAGGCCGTGGGCGGTGAGGTGGTCCGCCAAGGCGGTGAGTTCGGCCGCGTCGCGGCCGAGCCGCTTCATCTCGTACACGGTGAAGATGACCCGGCAGTGCGGGGCGTGCGCCTTGACCTCCCGCGCCGTCCGCAGCGCCTCCTCGAACTTCGGGCGGACCCGCACCCGGATGCTGATCTTCTCGCTGAAGATCTTGTCGCGGGGGATGCCGTGCCCCGCGAGCGCGTCGAGCTGGGAGTCGAGTTCCTGCCCGAGCGTCGAGCACCGCGCGTAGCCGAGGCGGATGTCCGCAGAACCCGTTCTCACTCAAGAGCGGGGCAGACCTCCTTCTGAGACTTGCCCCAGAACGCGTCCTCGGCGGCCGGGCGGCGGAGAACAGCCACACCTCGGTGATCTTGCCGTGGCTGGCCGACATCGGTCTCTGCCCACAGCCACCGTCGGTGCAGGCTGGGCGACGGAGTGGGCGAGGCTGTCGTGGAGAGGCAGGGAGCCGTCCAGTCCAGTCGCCTCCAGCAGATGCTGAACAGCGGCCTCCAGCTCACCAGCCGGAGGCCGCCGAATCGCTGCCTCGCCTGGGATTCGCCTCCCTCCACCACGGCCGCTTCGGGACTCCAGCGGCGGCAGACGCGTGCCGGAGGGCCGGCGTATCAGGGCCTTGGGGTGGCGTGGTCTGTCGCGCTCGCCGTGGCGAAGCATGAGATGGACTCGGCGGCCAGGGCGAGGGATGTGTCGCTTGCCGGGTCGCCGGGTCCGTCGACAATCCTGAGTTCGGCGCTGGGCCATTCCTGCGCGAGTTCCCAGGCTGTGACGGGCGGGTGGGCGAGGTCGAGCCGACCGTGGATGAGGACGCCGGGGATTCCGGCGAGCTTGACGGCGTCGCGGATGAGGGCGCCCTCGCCGGTCCAGGCGCCGTTGGCGTGGTAGCGGGCGGAGGTGCGGGCCACTGAGGTCTGCTCGTCGAGGGGACGCTCGCTGAGTTCGGCGAGGCCCTGGTGGGTGCCGCCTGCGGTGTGGACGGTGTCGTGCCAGCGGCTCCAGGCGCGGACCGCGCGTTCCCGGACGGCGGGGTCCTCGTCCTGGGTGAGGCGTTCGTAGGCGCGGACGACGTCGTCGTACGGTCCGGCGTCAGCGGCGGCGAGAAACTCCTGCCACTGGCCGGGGAAGAAGCGGTTCAGGCCGCGGTAGGTCCAGTCGGTCTCGGCGCGCCGGGACGTGGTGACGCGGGAGAGCACGATCTCGGTGACGCGCTCGGGGTGTGCCTCGGCGTAGGCGAGCGCGAGGGTGGAGCCCCAGCCCTCCGCGTACAGCAGCCACTGCTCGATGCCCAGATGCTCGCGCAGACGCTCGATGTCGTCGACGAGCGTCCAGGTCTTGTTGTGCCGCATCGCTGTGGCGGGGTCGGCGGCGCTGGGGGTGGAGCGTCCGCTGCCGCGCTGGTCGAGCAGGACGGTCCGGTAGCGGTCAGGGTCGAACAGGCGGCGCTGTTCGGGGCGGGTGCCGGCTCCGGGGCCGTCGTGGACGACGAGGGCGGGCTTGCCGCCGGGGTGGCCGGAGGTCTCCCAGTGAACGAGGTTGCCGTCGCCGACGTCGAGCAGGCCGCTCGCGTACGGCTCGATCGGGGGAAACAGGCTCATGGCGGGGTGTCCTCTCCGTGCTCGTCCGGCGGGATGCCGGAACCACCCGGACAAACATCACGGAAAACCTGATTATTTCCCGTGAGGATCTGGGCTCAGCCGGTGGCGCCGCTGCGTCGGGCGTAGGCGCGGGCGGCTCGGGCCCGGTCTCCGCAGCGTGTGGAGCACCAGTGGCGCCGGCCGTGTGTGCGCAGGAGGAACCGGTCGCAGGGGGCGGAGCCGCAGGCCGCGAGGAGGCCGGCGTCCGGGCCGGTGAGCAGGTCGGCGGCGTCGGCGGCCAGGGTCGCCAGTGCGTGGTTGACGGCTTGGTCGGTGGGGTGGGCCTGGATGCGGCGCAGCCCCTGGGCGCCGTCCCAGGCGAGGAGGGGGGCGGTGGGTACGGCCGTGAGGGCCTCGTTCACCGCGTGCAGGGATTCCTCGGGCGGGGTGGTGGTGTCGACGCGGGAGGCGAACAGGGCGCGGATGTGGGCGCGCAGGGTGCGCATCCGCTGTGCGCACACCTCGTACAGCTGCACGTCCGGGGTGGTCAGGTCGTGGGCGGCGAGCCAGCGCATGGCGGATTCCGGGGCGGCGAGCAGGTCGTAGCTCTGGCTGGCGGGCAGGGTGGCGGCGGTGTCGGCGAAGTCCAGGGAGCGGTACCGGTCGGCCCCCGGCGCCGGGGGCAGAGCGGTCGGCGCCACGTCGGCGGCCAAGGGGTCGTCCATGCCTCTCATGGTAGCGCTTGCGTTTTTCCGTGATGCTTGCCTAACCTGGAATCACGTTAACCGCAGGTTTTTTTCGTGAGAAACGGAGATGTGATGTCCCAGCTCAACGCCAGCCAGTTCCCGGTCCGCACGTTCGGCGGTCCGACCGCCCTGTTCGAGTACGGCGGCCTGCGCTTCCTGACCGACCCGACCTTCGACGGCCCCGGCGACTACGCCTCGCCCGGCCCGACCCTGACCAAGACCGCCCCCTCCACCACCACTCCCGCCGACCTCGGCCCCATCGACGTGGTCCTGCTCTCCCACGACGAGCACGCCGACAACCTTGACACCTCCGGCCGCGCCCTGCTCGCCGACGTCCCCCTCACTCTCACCACCCCCGGCGGCGGCAAGCGCCTCGGGGCGAAGGCCAAGGGCCTGGCCGACTGGGAGACGGTCGAGCTGGAGCGGCCGGGCGGCGGCACCATCACGGTGACCGGAGTCCCTGCCATCCATGGCCCCGGCGCGCGTGAGGAGGTCGAGCCCTTCGCCGGCCAGGTCGTCGGCTTCGTCCTGACGGGCGAGGGACTGCCGACGGTCTACGTCAGCGGCGACAACGCCTCGCTCGACGCGGTCAGGGAGATCGCCGAGCGCTTCGCCCCGATCGACACCGCCCTCCTGTTCGCCGGCGCACCCCGCTTCCCCATGCTCTTCGACGGTGGGCTGATCGTCCTGAACAGCGCCCAGGCCGCCGAGGCCACCCGGATCCTTGACGCCCGCCGCGTCGTCCCGGTCCACCACGACAGCTGGGCCCACTTCACTGAGGGCCGCGACGAGCTGGAGGCCGCCTTCGCCGCCGCCGGCCTGACCGACCGCCTGGACCAGGACTGGGCACAGCGCGCCTGAGCCCGGAACGCCGTCCAGGAACCGAGACCTCGTGCCAGGGTCGGGGCCCGCAGCACACCGAGCCCTGCCCCCGGCAGCGACCCCTCGCGGCGTCCCCTGCACCCTGCCAGAACGACAGAGAAGGACCCGATCACATGTCCACCGGAACCAATGCCAACCTCGTACACCGCTTCTACCAGGCCCTTCAGCAGGGCGACTACGACACGCTCACCGGCATGTTCCACCCGGGCTTCGTCTTCTACCCCCAGATCGACAACCCCCGGCCCGGCGCCGCAGGGTTCATCGACGCGGAGAAGAAGCACGTCGACGCCTTCCCCGGCATCCGCCTGACGGTCCTCGACACCGTCGCCGAAGCCGACAAGGTCGGCGCCTACGTCGTGGTCGAAGGAGACCAGGGCGGCGACTACTACGGCATCCCCCCACGCGGAGCGCACATGCGCTTTTCCATGTTCAACCTGTTCACGTTCAAGGACGGCAAGATCATCGAGAAGCGGGCTCACTACAACCTCGCCGACATCATGGACCAGCTCACGGCCGGCTCCGCCGCCTAACGACACCGGCCTCGACAGGGCCACGCCCTGCGCCCCCACCTGGAGCGAAACGCTCCGACTGCCCATACCTAGAACCGCGGCGTCACCTTCTGGCCGATGCCGCATCGCCCTGCGGCCTACGCGGGCCGGGCACCGCCCTGGCCGTGGAGGCCAGGCCCAGCTCCAGGCGGCTGTTCATGTCCAGCTCGAAACGGCCGTAGGGGTTCACGTGCGTCCAGAACAGTGGGGACAGGGCCCGCCGGTCGACGTCGGTGAGGATCTCGGCTACTTCTCGTCGGCGAGGACCTGCTGCATCAGCAGCGTGTTGACGTGCACGAGGGCGGACTGGAGCAGGTGCAGGGCGAGCATGGACACCTCCTGGGATTCCTTGTCCGCCCCGGCCAGGTCGCCGTCCTTGCCGTAGAAGAGGTCCTTGTTCGCGCTGTTCCAGTTCTCCACCACCTGCAAGCCCTCATGGATCTCCTGGCGCAGCTCGATGTCTGCGAGGTAGTCGCAGACGAATGCCGTGCGGACCGCCCGCCCGAGTTCTTCGATCGCCTGGTAGGTGGGGTGCTTGGGCCCGCCACGGGTGAAGCGGCGCAGAACCTGTTCGGGCTCGGCGGTGCCCAGGCGCAGGGCGGTGGTGTACTTCACGATCTGGTCGTACTGCTGGCGGATCAGGTCCCAGTTGATCGTCTTGGTCGACAGCACCGGCGCGAGGTGCGGCCAGGTGTCGTCCTCACCGGCGGCCGGACGGTACAGCTTCGCGGAGCCGATGTTCTTCAGCCTCGGCATCAGCTTGAAGTCGAGCATGTGGGCGAAGGCGAAGCCGACTATGGACGCGCCGTGGGTGTCGGTGTACTGCCGGTCGACCTCCATATCGGTGCAGTGCCGCAGCACGCCCTCGATCATCGAGGCGACCTCGGAGGCAGAGCAGGACGTGAGCTGGGAGTAGATGCACACCGACTTCCGCTCGACGTGCCAGTAGATCATCACGCCGGGGCCCCGGTAGCGCTGGTGCGGCTGGCCCAGGGCCGCGTAGTGGACGTCCCGGTTGTCCTCGAAGTCGGCGGGCAGGTCGTCCTCCGGGTTGCGCCACCGGTTCGCGCCCACCACCCAGATCTCCCGCCGACGCAGCGCGTCCCGCAACGATACGAGCACGCACAGCTCGTACGGGATGCGCTCCACCAGGCCCTTGTCGTCCACCACCGCCGCCCGCCACTGCTCGGGCACCACGCCGTCCAGCGGCACCGTCTCCGCCGGATCGAAGAACGCGCCCTCCTTCAACGGCTGCTCCAGATACCGCTGGAGCAGGTCGATCGCGTCCATCACCGGCCGGTAGGCGGTGTTGTTGCACTTCAACTCCAGCGCCCGCAGCAGCGGCGACAGCATCCGCCGCCAGTGCGCCGAGTACGAGGAGCGCAACACGGTGCGGACCCGGGCCTTGTAGCGGGCCTCGTTCGCCGCGGCCTCCGCCGCCAGGGCCTTGAGCGTCTTCTCCCCGCCGACCACCGGGAAGATCACCCGCCGCACCGTTCCGGACGGCTCCGACAAGGCCGCCTCCGCGACCCGCAGCAGCATCGCCTCCTTGCCGCGGACCTTCTTCAGCTCCGCCCCCAGCTCCTTCTCGACCCGCCGCTCCGCCCGCGTGTTGATCTTCAGCACGAGCTGGATGAACAGATCCACCAGCGAGTCGGTGATCTCCGTCTGCCGCACGTGGCACAGCGTCGCCAGCAGTGTCAGGCGCCGCGGCGGCTTCATCCGCTCCAAGTTCGCCGGGTACTCCTTCGAAGCCCGCGCCCGCCAGGCGTCCACCAGCTTCTCCGACACGTCCGCGAACAGGTCCGCGGGCAGCTCCAGGCGCCGCACCCGCTCCAGCTTGTTCACCTCCGCCAGCAGACTCTCCAGGCCCGGGGCGCCGGGGTCGGTCTTCAACTCCGTGAAGTGCGACCGCCCGCCCCCGACCGCCGCGCCGTCGCCGTCGGCGCCCTGCTCGCTTCCGTCGCCCGCGACCAGGTCCTCCAGCCGCGAGCGCGTCGCGTGGCTGAGCCGGTCCAGCGTGCTGCGGCAGAACCGCTTCTCGAAGTCCTTGACCGCCTTGCCAACCAGCCGCCGCACCTGCCCGGGCGCCGGGGGCTCGACGTGGTCGTTGCGGCACCGGGCCACCACCGCGGCCGCCAGCCGGTCCCGCGACAGCTCCACTGGACACAGCTCGGTCGCCAGCCACGCGGCCAGCCGGTCCTGGTCCTCCTCGGTGTTCGCCCGGAACCCGTACGCCGCCCGGATCTCGCCCCGATGCCGCTGGATCGCCTTGCTCTGCCAGTCGTACTCCGCCCACGCCCCGGCCGGGACCTTCACCTGCTGGGCCACGTACTCCACCGCGGCGGCCGGCACCTCCTTGGCCGACTCCGGGAACCGGGCCTCCACCTCGAAAAACTTCAGCAACAGCGCGAACCCGAGCCGGGTCGCCCCGGACTTGTTCCGCACCCGCTTCATGTCGTCTTCCAGCGCAGCGTCCAGACCTCGATCAGGTCCTCCGGCTCCCAGTCCTGCCGCACCCGTACCCCTCCGCCCCGACCGAGATCACTCGTTCAGCTCAACGAGGCGCCCAGCCAGGAGAAACGAGCACCAGGGCAATCACACAGCGCTACATGTCCGTTCGCCGTAGCTATACGAGAACAGGGCCGCCACCACCGGTCTCGTCGCCGCTCTGGCCGGCTCGGCCGTCGCACCGGCGGCGGCACAGCAGCACGGCTCCAGCAGCCCCCACAGCTACACCTGCTCCAACCAGGGCGGGGGACCGGACCACACCGTCAACTGCTCCGGTCTGATCACGGTCAACAACGTGCTCAACGGCACCACCGTGAACGTCGGCGACATCAACGTCCTGTCCGGCAACCAGCTCGACGACCTCGAAGTGGCCCTGGTCAACGTCGCCGACAACAACGTCAACCTCCCCGTCACCGTGCAGTTGGCGAACCTGGAGGTGGCCACCGTCAACACCTACCTCAGCAAGTTCGGCATCACCGTCCTGCCGGTCAACGTCAAGATCTGCGCCGCCGGCGTCTGCGTCTGACCCGCGCCGGAACACGCAGCACCGAGCCCCTGATGACCGCCGGCCCGCCCCGATTCCGGGCGGGCCGCGCCATGTCCGGCACGCCGCCGTGTGGGCTCAGGCATGCCTACCTGTTGTTCCCACTGGGTCCGGGTGATTGCCTGTGCGACCTCGCCGTGCTCGGGCACCGGGACGGCCTCCGGCCCGTTCCCGGTGAAGTACCGGACGAGGCACGGGGCCGGCCTTCTCCATCACGCGTCGCGACGCCGTGTGCCGACCGTCATGCACGTCGTCGTTCTCCCTTTCCCGGGTGTCCACGGGGAAGTCGGGGCCGACCCAGCCGGGCGTCTCCTTCCCACGGCGCGACGGGATGCCGGACGGGTGGGGCCGGCACGAACGCATGTTGGTGGTTCCGTCGGCTTTATGGGTGGTTTAGCGGCTCCCGTGCTGATTATCCGCCCTGCCGGTCTTCGCGCCTTGTGAGCATGGGGTTCCCCTCCCGGTACCGAACGGTGTGGGAGGACACCCTCCGGACCCGTGGTTCCGGCACGCATACGGGAGATCCCTTGCAGCCATCCACCCCCTTCCGGCGGGCCGCCGCCCTGTTGGCCACGGCGCTCGCCGTTCTGGCCACCACGGCGCTGGCCCCGCCGCCCGTCGGCGCATCGGCCGGCACTGTGTCGCGCGTGCCCAGTGCGTCCGGGCCCCGAGCCGTCCAGCCCTCCGACCCGCTGACGTCCACCATGGCGAAACTGAACGCCAGTGAGGAGATCCCGGGCACCGCCTGGGGGGTGGACCCCGTGCTCGACCGGGTCGTCGTCACCGCCGACCGCACCGTGACCGGCACGAAGCTGTACAAGCTCATCAGGATCCTCCAGCCGCTCGGCGACACGGTGGCGCTGAAGAGGACCGCCACCGAGCTCAGGACGCTCATCCAGGGCGGTGACGCGATCTACGGGCGGGACCATTCAGCGCGCTGCTCACTCGGCTTCAACGTGCGGCGGCAGGGGGCGCCCGACGGGTTCCTCACCGCCGGGCACTGCGGGAACCTCGTCACCAGCTGGGCGGAGACCGCGGGCGGGCCGGAGATCGCGAGGACCGTCGGCTCCAGCTTCCCCACCAACGACTACGCGCTGGCCGAGTACACCGCCGACGTCCCCCACCCGAGCTCCGTGAACCTCTACGAACACGGTTCGCTCCCCATCACCGGGGCTCGCGACGCGGTGGTGGGCGACCGGATCGGACGCAGCGGTTCCACCACCCATGCCCGCTTCGGCACCGTCACCGCCGTCAACCAGACGGTGACCTACCCGGAGGGCAGGGTCACCGGTCTGATCCGGACCGACGCGTGCGCCGAGCCCGGGGACAGCGGCGGTCCCCTCTTCACGTACGACCCGGACAACCCACCGGAGAGCTCCACCGCCCTAGGACTCCTGTCGGGCGGCGACGGCGACTGCCAGTCGGGCGGGAACACCTTCTACCAGCCGGTGACGGAGCCTCTCGGCGTGTACGGGGCGACCATCGGGTGAACCGGGAACGCGCCGTGGGGGGTACGGCGGCGGAGCCCCATGGGACGGGCCGGTGCCCGCGTCCACCGTGGCCGGTGACAGCGGCCGTTCACCGTGGGCCGGGCGGCGGGGGGGTCACGGCATGGCCGAGCAGGTGTAGGGGCGCCGCTCGGACACCCGCCGTCTGCACCGCCTCCCAGTAGGCGAGAGCACGGGCGCCGTCGACCAGGCCGTGGACCAGGGGCAGGCCGGGCACGGTGGCGTGGAGCAGGGACTCCAGACGGCAGGAGGCGATCGTGCCGGGCAGCCGCGAACGCGCCGCGTATCCGGCGACGGCGGCGGGCGGGAGCCCTTCGGCGACGTACTGTTCGGTCTCCCCGACGGACAGCAGACCACCGCCCACGATCAGCACATCCCGTCGCCGCCGCATCCGGGCCAGCGCGCGGGCGGTGTCGAAACAGTGCGGGAAGGAGTCGTCGACCACGACGGTGCCCGGGCGCAGCCGGTCGACGTCGAGTACGGCTGTGGTGCCGCTCACCGCGGTGACGATCAGGTCCGCCTCGTACACCGCCGGGGGCAGCGCGCGGGCCGCACCGGACTCGGCCGTCGCCACCTGATCGGCCAGTCCCCGGTCCCGCAGCGACGCGGCGAGTTCCTCCAGGCGGCCTTCGCTGCCGGCGAGGTCGCACAGCAGCAGCCGGGCGGGCGGGCGCGGGGCGCGGCTGAGCAGCAGTTCGAGGGAGGAGGTGCCGATGGACCCGAGCCCCACCACCGCGACGCTCAGGTCGGCGAGGTCGCGGCCCTGCGCGCCGAGGGCCGCGTGGACGGTGGTGACCACCGACACCGCGGTGGCGGCGTGGCCCGTGGTGACGGCCGTCGTCCCGCCCGCCGTACGCACCACCTCGAAGCCGTAGCCGGTCAGCGCCGGGATCATCCCCGCGAGGGAGACGCACCGGGCGCCGAGGGACGCCGCGTGCGCCACGGCACGGGCCGTGTGCCCGGTGAGCGTCCTTCCGGCGGTCAGCTCGTCGGCGAACAGCGGCAGTGCCACGAACATGGAGCGGCCCAACGGGGTGTCGATCTCCTCCAGCAGACGGGGGGCGCCGTCCGGGAAGATCAGCGCGCGCAGACTCTCGCGCGACAGGGCGTTCGCCGGCAGCCCGGCGAGCTCCGCCAGGTGCCGCGGGGACGGCAGGTAGCCGACCAGCGCCGCGTCCGCCGAGGGCCGGCGGGGGTGTCGGGAACGGGTCGGTCGCGGGGCAGCGGCCCGGGTGAGTTCCTCCCGCAGGGCGTCGGTGAGCGCCGTGAACGCCCGCGGGGTGAACGCGGCGGACGCGGCGCGCAGCGTGACCCGCAGCCCGTCCTCCAGCGGCCGGACGGTGACGAGGACATCGGTGCCGACGGGTGGCGGGGCGAGCTCGGCGTCGTCCTCCCAGTCGAGGGTCAGGGTTTCGCCGGACAGCGGCCCCAGGGCCGAAAAGTCCAGGAAGGTGAAGAAGAACTGGGCCGTGGCGGGCAGACCGCCGGACAGCTCGCCGTCGGGACCGTACGTCCGGGCGGCGACGGCCTCGGCGGCCACCCTGCGCAGGTCGTCGTCGAAGGACCGGCCGGGCGGGCGGGCCCCGGCGGCGTCCGGTGGGGCGGGGCGCACGGGGACCGCGGCGGCGAGCGGACCGAACAGGCCGGCGACGCCGGGCAGCGCCCGGTCGCGGCCGGTGACCGCCAGACCGACGACGAGGTCGTCCTGCCCCGTCAGAGCGGCCAGGGTCCGGTAGTAGGCGGTCAGGACCGGGGCGTACAGGGTGGCGCGGACGGCCGCCGCGCGGTGGCGCAGCCCGTCGGTCAGCTCCGCGTCCAGGGTGAACCCCGCGGACCGGAAGGCGGCCCGCCGCCCGTGCTGCCCGTCCGCCTGCCGTGCTGCCTCCCGTGACACCGCCCGGCGAAGGTCCGGTCGTCGGTAGGGGGCTCGCTGCCCGCGGTGCCAGGCGTCGGCCGGCAGGCTCGCGTCCCGGTCGGTGGGCCGGCGCCGGAGCAGGTCGGCGTAGTCGCGGAAGGTGGTCCGGGGCGCGGGCAGGCCGGCCGGCTCACCGCGGTCGAACCGGTCGTAGACGGTCAGCAGTTCCCGGGCGAACAGTGCCGCGCTGTACCCGTCACCGATGAGGTGGTGGGCGTGGACGACGAGGATGTGCTCCTCGGGAGCGGTGCTCAGTACCCGTAGGCGCAGCAGGGGCCAGGCCCAGGGTTCCAGGGGACGCCGGCGTTCCTCGGCGATCCGTTCCTCCGCCAGGGCGGCCGAGGACAGGGTCTCGAAGACGACCGGGAGCCGCAGCGTGGGCGGCAGCTCCTGCTGCACCGGCGGACGGGCACCGGCGGGGAACACCGTGCGCAGCATGGCGTGGCGTGCCACGAGGACGTCGACCGCCCGCTGGAGGAGATCGGTGCGCAGCGGCCCGCGCAGGCGCAGTCGCGCCAGCCAGGCCGAACCGGACCCGGGCTCGACGGCCTCGGCGAGGAGGAAGCCGCGCTGCGTCGGGGTGAGGGGGAACGCCCCGGGACAGCTCACACCGTCGGCCACCCGTCCCGGCCCGCGGGATCCGGCCGCCACCGACTCGGTGGGGTGTTCAGCGCCGGGGTTTTCCTCAGTGGTGTCTTCCTCGGTGGTGCCTTCCTCGGTGGTGCCTTCCTCGGTGGTGTCTTCCTCGGTGGGTCCGCTCACCGCGGGCGCGGCGGCGGGTGCCACTGGCGGGTCCACGGGGGCGGGGACGGCGGACCCGCCATCGGCGGTCGGCGCGACGACCCCCTCGACGGCGGCCCGTGCCGTCGCGGTGTCCACGGCAGCGGCGAGTCCGGCCAGGGTGCTGTGCGCGTAGACGATCGTGGGCCTGGGGAGTACGGAGTCCCGCCCCTCCTGGGCCCTCTCCTTCTCCAGCCGCTCGAACACCTCCAGGACGAGGATGGAGTCCCCGCCCAGCTCGAAGAAGTCGTCCTCGCGCCCCACGGCGGACACGTCGAGCAGTTCCGCCCAGATGCGGGCGAGACCGCGTTCGGTCGGTGTGGACGGTGGTGTCCTCACGGTGCCCTGGGCGGTGGACGGTGCCTCGTCCGACGCCGTTGCGGGTGACGGAGCCGGTGCCGGAGCCGGTGCCGCTCGGTGGCTCCGGTCGGCGGCCGGGGCGGCGAGTCGACGGCGGTCGACCTTCCCCGTACCGGTGAGGGGCAGCGCGTCGGTGAACCGGAACCGGGCGGGGACCATGTACTCCGGCAGGACGTCCGCGAGATGGGTGCGCAGGTGTGCCGGATCGGGCCGGGGGCCTGAGGCCCGTGGCTCGACGAAGGCGGTCAACCGACCGCGCAGGAGCACCACGGCGGCACGCGCGACCTCGGAATGGGTCTGCAACACGGCCTCGATCTCGCCCGGTTCCACCCGGTGACCACGGATCTTCACCTGGTCGTCGACGCGGCCCAGGTACTCCAGCAGCCCCTCGGAGGACAGGCGGACCCGGTCGCCGCTGCGGTACCAGCGCCTGCCGTCGCGGTGGGTGAACGCGGCGGCGGTGAGCCCCGGCTCGCCGAGGTAGCCGGGGGTGAGTCCGGTACCGGCGATGAGGAGCTCGCCCGGTTCGCCCGGTGCGCAGCACCGCCCGTCCTCAGCGACCACCGAGACCTGGGTCCCGGTGACGGGGCGGCCGATCGGGATGCCGCGTACACCGTCGTCGGGACGGGCATCGATGATGTGGCAGGTGGCGTTGATCGTCGTCTCGGTGGGCCCGTAGAGGTTGGTGATGCGGTGCCCGGGGCCGAACAGGTCGTACCACCGCCGGACGTGGGCGGGGGACAGCGCCTCGCCGCCGACATGGATCCAGCGCAGAGCCGACAGGTCGGGCCGTGGGCCGCCGCGCCGGACCCGGTTCTCGGCCGCCGCCAGCAGCCGCTCCCACAGTGTGGGCACCGAGCTCCAGACGGTGATCCGGTCGCGGGCCACCCGGTCCAGCAGTGTCTCGGGGTCGCGGACCAGCTCCCGGGACAGGGTGTGGACGGTGGCGCCGACGAGCAGGGGTGCCAGGAGCTGGCGCACGGAGGCGTCGAAGTAGACGGAAGCGGTCTGGGCCAGGCGGTCACCGGCGCGGTAACCGAAGGTGTCCAGGGCCCAGTCCAGGTAGTTCGCCATCGACCGGTGGGTGATCGGCACCGCCTTCGGCCGGCCGGTGGAGCCGGAGGTGAAGATGACGTACGCGATGGCGTCGGGGTCGGCGGGGGTGTGCGCCGGCTCGTTGTGCGGGACCGGTGACGGGTCGTCGGCCGCGACGGGAACGATCCCGTCCAGCGCTTCGGCCACCGCCCGGGTGGCCGCGTGGCAGACCACGGCCCTGGCCGTGGACCGCCGGAGCTGGTCGGTCAACCGCGCGGTGGGATGGGCGGCGTCCAGCGGGACCCATCCCGCGCCGGACCGCAGGATGCCCACGACGCCGACGACGGTGTCCGCCCCCGGTTCGGTGAGCAGCCCCACCAGGTCGCCCGGGCCGACCCCGCGGGCGCGGAGCCTGGCGGCGAGCGCGGCCGACGCGCGGTCGAGTGCCGCGTACGACATGGTGGTCGCGCCGCTGTCGACGGCGGTGCGGCCGGCGTCGGTCAGGAAGCGGGCGCACAACCGGTCGACGATCCCCGGCGAGGCGGCCGTTGCCGCGGCACGGGGGACCGTCGCCATGCCCGCAGGTCCCCCGCTGGCGGCCGGTGCGGACGCGAAGTGCCCAGTGCGCTGGGTGGGTTCGGCGGGTGCGCTGTGCCCAGTGTGGTCGGTGGGCCCAACGGGCTGGGCGGGTGCGCTGTGCCCAGTGGGGTCGGTGGGCCCAGTGCATTCCATGGGCCCAGTGGATTCCGTGGACCCAGTGGGTTCGGCGGAGTCCGTGGAACCGGCCACCTCGGCGGCTTCCGCCAGCGCGGCGAGGTGTTCCCGCGCCAGGCGCTCCACGGTGTCGCGGGTGAACAGCCGGGCCGGGTAGTTCCAGGAGAAGTGCAGGTCCTCGCCGTTCTCCCAGCACAGCAGGCTCAGCCGGGTGGCCGCCGAGGCGGTGCGTGCGGCGACCGGGCTCACCGCGACGGGGCAGTCGGCATCCAGGCTCACCGGGAACCGGGCGAAGCTGAAACCCGCCGGTGACGCGGTGCGCGGCCCGGCCCCCGTGGCGGGCGAGAGCTTGGCGAGGTCGACGCTGCTGGGCCGGGCGTGCCGCTCGGCGTCCAGCCAGCCGCGCCGCAGGCGCTCCGCCAGAACCGCCAGCGGTTCCCGCGGGTCGACTTCGGCCAGGAGCGGCAGGGTGTCGGCGAACGGTCCGACGATCCGGTCGGCGTCCGCCGACCGGTTCTCACGGCTGGCCCGGGCGACGTTGACGACGATGTCCCGCCGGCCGCTCCAACGCGCCAGGCATCGGACGTGCACGGCCAGCAGGAGGTGGAACAGGGAGACGTCGTGGGTGGCCGCGCAGCGACGCAGGGCCGCGGTGAGGCCGGGCCGGAGGGCCACTTGGTGCGCGGCCAGGGGTGGTACCGGCGCTCCCCGCGGCTCACCGTCCCAGGGCAGTCGCAGCGGCTCCCCCCGGTCGGCCAGCGCGTCGCGCCAGTACCGCCGGTCGTCCTCGAACGCGGCCGTGGCCCGTTCCGCCTCGACAGCGCCCACGTGGTCGGCGAACCCGGCGCGCAGCGGCGGCAACCACGGTGTGCGGCCCCGCGCGAACGCGGTGTAGGCCGACCAGAGTTCCTGGCCGAGGACGTTCAGGCTGAACCCGTCGGCGGCGGCGTGGTGGACGACCAGCAGCAGGTGGGCCAGGTCGGCCCCGTCACGCAGCAGCACCGCGCGGACCGGCGCCTCGGCCGCCAGGTCGAAGGGCCGGTTGCACAGCTCGTCCTCGGCCGGCTCCACCGGGCCCCGCAGGTCGCGGACCTCGTACCAGGGCGGGGCGGTCATGGGCGCGGGCGGTTCCGCCCGCTGCCGCGGGCCGGAGCCGCCCGGTCGGATCCTGACGCGCAGCATCGGGTGCCGCTCGGCGAGCAGCGCGAGCGCCCGTCCCAGCAGGGCGGGGTCGAGTGGTCCGGTGACGGTCTGGCGCACGTAGGCGTACGCCGTGACATCGGGGTGGAGCGTGCCCTGGGCGTGGAAGGCCCGCTGCACCGGGGTCAGCGGGAAGGGGTCCCGGTCGCCCGCCCGGGCACCGGCCGGCGCGGGCGGCGCGGGCGGCGCGGGGGGCGAAGGCCGATCCGCTTCCGGACCTGCCGAGAGGTGGGCGGCCAGTTCGTCGATCGTGCGGTACTCGAAGAAGAGCGTGACCGGCAGGGGCCGGTCCAGTTCTCCCTCCAGTCGCCTGACCAGGTCGACGGCGGCGAGCGAGTCCAGCCCCATGCCGAGGAACGGCTCGTCGTCGGCCACCTCGCGGGGAGCGCGGTGCACCGCGTCGGCCAGCAGCCGGCGCAGGAGGTCCTTGATGCCGGGCCGGGTGGGGACGGTCGCGGCGGGAGTGCGCGGGCCCGTCTCCGTCGCGCCCCGGGGAACGGGTGGTTCGCCGTCCGCCCGGCCGAGGGCCGGGAGCGGGGGCTCGGCGGGGCAGGGGGCGGCGGTCGGCCCGGCGGGGACGGGAGCGACCGGTGCGGGCGCAACGGAGGGAGGAGCGACAGGGGCAGGAGCAACTGGGGCGGGAGGGGCGGTCGGGCCGGCTGGTGCCGTGGCGGTGGTCAGGTCGGCCACCAGGAGCTGGGCGGCGTCCACGCCGCACGCCGCGCGCAGGGCCGCCAGGGCGTCGGCGGTCGGCAGCGGCGTGACCCCGCGGGCCGCGACGGCCGCGCGCAGACCCGGTTCGGCGGCCAGCCCGGTCTGGGCGAAGGCGGCGAAGTTCAGCGCCTGCCACGGCCGCCCGGCCGCCCGTTCCGCTGCGGCGAACGCGTCGAGGAAGGCGTTGGCGGCCGCGTAGTCGCCGAGCGCGCCGGCCAGTCCCGGCAGCACCGAGACGACCGAGGAGAAGGCAACCCGGACGGCCGGGCGCTGCCCGTGCCGCTCCAGCGCCCGGGCCAGCAGGTGGCTGCCGCGCACCTTGGCCGCGAGGACGCGGTTCATCTCCTCTGGGGACTTGGCGCGCAACGCGCCGGGGCGGACCACGCCGGCGGCGTGGAACACCCCGTCAAGCGGCGGCAGGCCCGTCATCAGCGTCTCGGCGCCGGCCTCGGCCGACACGTCGGCGCTGCGGTACTCCACCTCCGCGCCGAGCGTCCGCAGCTCGTCCAGCAGGCCCCGGGGCGGACGGGCGGACCGGCCGGTGAGCACCAGGGTGGGACGGCCGCGGCCTGCCAGGTCGCGGGCGAGTGCAGCGCCGACGCCGCCCGCGCCGCCGGTGATCAGGTAGGCGCCGTCCGGCGGCAGCGGGACCGGTCGCGGCGGGCCGTCGGTCACCGGGGCCGGGACGCGGGTCAGGCGGCGGTCCGCCCGCCACGCCACCGCACCGGTGCTCCCCGGGGTGTCCCGCAGGCACAGTTCCCGGTCCAGCGCGTCGACGCGGGCGGCGAGGGGGTCGGCCGACGACAGATCGGCGCCGCGCACCTCCAGTTCCGGTGTCTCGTCGGACAGCGCCAGGGCCAGACCGGCCAGCAGCGCCTGGGCGGGGCGCGGACGTTCGGGGGCGGCGCCGGTGACGTGTACGTCCTCGGTGACCACCAGCAGCCGGTGGCAGCCCGGACCCAGGCGCGGCAGCAGGTCGCGCACCGCGGCCAGCGCGGCGTCCCGGGCGGCGTCGAGCGCCTCGGGGGTGTCGCAGTCGACGGCGGGTCCGGCCAGCAGCAGGGTGGTGTGCGCGTCCGGGCCGGCCGGCGGCGCCCCGCCGTCCCGGTGGGTCCCGGCCTCCTGGTGGGTCCCGCCGTCCCGGTGGACCTCCACACCGCGGCCGGTGAGCCGATCGGCCAGGACGCGGGCCAGGGCGGAGTCGGGGCCCACCAGCCGTACCGCCCGCGGCTGGTCGCCGGGCCGTCCGGGCGTGTCGCGCCAGACGAGCCGGTGCAGGAGCGGGGCCCGTGTGGGTTCGGGCCAGTGGCGGCGGCGCTCGAACGGATACGTGGGCGCGGTGACCGCGGCCCGCCCGCCGCCGTGGCGTGCCGTGTGGTCCAGGTCCACGCCGTGCGTCCACAGCCGGCCCACGCCCTCCAGCAGGGCGGCGCCGGCGTCCGCCGGGCCGGAGCCGCCGGCGACGAGCGGCAGCGCGGCCACTTCGCCCGCCGGCGCCCGCCCGGCCGCGACGGCCCGGACCGGGCCGCAGAGGGTGGAGCCCGGGCCGAGTTCCACGAAGGTGTCGTACCCGTCGTCCAGCAGGCGGGTGACGGCGGCCCCGAACCGCACCGGCCGCAGGGCGTGCCGGCGCCAGTGCGCCGGGTCCGGATCCGGCTGCCACCGGGCGGTGACGGTGCTCAGCAACGGCACCGAAGGCCGGCCGGGCGCCAGTCCGGTGGCCGCCGCGGTGAGCGGCTCCGCCACCGGTTCCATCATCGGCGAGTGGAAGGCCCGCGAGACATCGAGCCGGCGGGCCGGGACACCGTCCTCGGTGAGCCGGGCGACGGCCCGGTCGACCGCCTCCGGGGTACCGGCGATCACCACCTGCCCGGGTCCGTTGTCGGCGGCCAGGCACAGGGCGCCGGCCGATTCGGCCAGCAGCACGGCGACGGTGTCGGGCCCGCCGCGTACGGCGGCCATCGCGCCCGGCGCGGTGAGGCCGCCCATCAGCCTGCCGCGCTCGGCAGCGAACCGGACGGCATCGGCGAGGGTCAGTGAACCGGCGACGCAGGCGGCGGCTATCTCCCCCACGCTGTGGCCGGCCACCGCGTCCGGGGCCACGCCCCAGTCCCGCAGTTGGTGGGCGAGTGCCACGCCGAGCGCCACCAGGAGCGGCTGGGCGACCTCGGTACGGGCCAGGTCGGCGGGCGGCGCGTCGGTGTCCAGGCACCACTGGGCCAGGGTGCGTCCGCGTACCGGACCGACGAGGGCGGACGCCTCCTCCAGCACGTCGCGGAAGAGCGGGGCCGTCCGGTACAGGGAGCGGCCCTGTCCCGACCGCGGGGCGCCCTGACCCGGGAACAGGAACACCACCCGGGGCCGGGACCGGGCGACCCGGCCCTCCGGCCCGGCCTCCAGCCGTTCGGCCAGGTCCCCCCGCGCGACCAGCGCCAGGCGGTGCCGGCCGTGGTCGCGGGCCGTGGCGACGGCCGCGCACACCTCGCCCTCGTCCAGTTCCGGGTGGGCGCGCAGATGGACGGCGAGGTCGCGGGCGGCGACCCGCAGGGCCGTGGCACTGCGCGCGGACAGCGTCAGCAGGTGGGGCCCGTCCGCCCCGCGCGGGGAGCGGACGGCCGGCGCGGGGGCCTGTTCCAGGACGGCGTGCGCGTTGGTGCCGCCGAACCCGAAGGCGTTGACCCCCGCGAGCAGCGGTCCCGGAGCGGTCCACGCGCGGTGGGCGGTGACCACCTCGAAGTGGCCTTCCGCGCCCTCGGGGAACGGTGCCGGCGGGGTGTGGTGCAGGGAGGCGGGCAACTGCCGGTGCCCGAGCGCCAGCACCACCTTGACCAGGCCGGGCAGGCCGGCGGCGTTGAGCAGGTGCCCGACATTGGTCTTCACCGAGCCGATCCAGCGCGGCGTACCGTCGCGGCGCGGCCCGAACGCCCGGGCCAGGGAGCGCAGTTCGACCGGGTCGCCGATCGCCGTACCGGTGCCGTGCGCCTCGATGTAGGAGACGTCGTCCGGGTCGACGCCCGCGTCCCGGTACGCCTGGACGACGACTTCCCGCTGGGTGAGCGCGTTGGGCGCGAGCAGGCTCAGGGACCGGCCGTCGTTGTTCACGGCGGTGCCGCGTACCAGGGCCAGGACGGGGTCGCCGGCCCGGTGCGCGTCCTCCAGGCGGGCCAGGACGATCGCCGCGCCGCCCTCCCCGGTGACGAGTCCGTCCGCCTCGGCGCCGAAGGCGCGGCAGCGCCCGGTCGGTGAGAGTGCCCCCACGCCTTCGAGGAGCTGGTGACCGGTGGGAGTGAGGGTGAGGTTGACGCCGCCGACGACGGCGAGGTCGCACTCCCCCGCCTGAAGGCTGCGGCGTGCCAGGTGCAGGGCGACCAGCGCGGAGGAGCAGGCCGTGTCGACCGCGAGGGCGGGCCCGGTCAGGTCCAGGCTCTGCGCCACCCGGGCGGCGACCAGGTTGGGCAGGTTGCCGGTGAGCGCCGCGGGCGGCAGCCCGCCGTCCGGGGCGGCTCGGGCCAGCAGTTCGCGGTAGCCGTTCTCGCCGGTCACGGCGAACACGCCGACGCGGCGGCCGGCCCGCCGCCGGCCCGCGTAACCGGCGCGCTCCAAGGCCTCGTGGGCCAGTTCCAGGAAGATCCGGGCCTGCGGGTCGATGGCCCGGGCCTCCTCCTCGCCGATGCCGAAGTAGCCGGCGTCGAAACCGGCCGGGTCCGCCAGGAAGGCGCCCCAGCGGGCCGCGCCGCCGGGCGCGGCCGTCCAGCGGTCCCGGGGTGTTTCGGTCACGGCGTCGTGGCCGGCCGCGAGCTGGTCCCAGAAGGCCTCCGGGGTGTCCGCGCCGGGGAAGCGGCAGGCCATGGAGACGACCGCGACGCCGGCCGGGGTGGCGTCGCCGGCGGGAGCGCCGGGCCGGCTCCCACGGGTGGCGGCAGGGCTTGTGGCACCGGTCGCGGCAGGGGCGGCAGACCCGTCGGCACCGGCAGGGGCAGAGCCGTCGGCACCGGCGGTGACAGGGGCGGCGGGGCCCTCGGCGCCGGCAGGGGCGGGCCTCGGGGCACCCGTGGCGGCAGGGGCGGCGGGTGCCGCGCCCGGGGCGGACGCTCCGGGCCCCGGCGGCCCGGAGCGGTCACCGTGGGCGAGTACGTACCCGGCCAGGGCGGCCACCGTGTCGCAGTCGCGCAGGACGGCGGGCGGCACGGTCACCCCGAAGGCGTCCTCCAGCGCGGCGAGCACCTCCATCGCCTTCAGCGACGAACCGCCCAGGGCGAGGAAGGGGTCGTGCGGGCCGATGGCGTCCTCGGGCAGTTGCAGCACCCGGGCCCATACGCGGGTGACGGCCTGTTCCGCCTCCCGCCGGGACCTGGGCGTGCCCTGGGCGGGCGGCGGCACCGGCCGCCCCGGGGACGGCGGCCGGGCCTCGCGGGGCGGCGTCCAGCGCTCCTCGATCCGCGCGTAGGCCCCGGCCGCGAAGCGGTCGCGCAGCAGGCTCCGTCGCAGCTTCCCGCTCGTCGTCCGGGGGAAGCGCCCGGCGGGCAACGGCAGTACGCGTACGTCGTCGTGGGCCAGCGCCCGCCGCACGCGCGCCGCCACCCGGCCGAGCACGGCCGCGGCGTCGCCCGGCGGCCTGGCCCACTGGACGAAGACCACGACGCGCTCGGCGCCGTCGGCCGGGTCCGTGGAGCCGACCACCGCGGTCACGGCCGAGGGCAGGCCGGGCGTGCCGGCGGCCACCGCCTCCAGGTCGGGGGCGTGGAAGGTGCGGCCGTTGACGAAGAGCACGTCCTTGTGCCGGCCGGTCACGCACAGCCGGCCGCCGCGCAGGAAGCCCAGATCACCCGTGCGCAGCCAGCCGTCCGCGAACACCGCGCCGGTCGCCTCGGGGTCCTCCCGGTAACCGCGGGCGACCTGCGGCCCGCGCACCCGTACATGGCCCACCCGCCGGTCGTCCAGCGGCCGGCCCGCGTCGTCCACCACGCGCACCTCGCAGCCGGGCACCGCGGACCCGACGTCCATCAGCTCCACGGCGTCCGGGCCCGGCGCGGCGTCCACCGCCCGGCCGCGGCTGAGCGCCGCCCGGTCCAGCGACAGCGGTACGGCGAGTTCTCCCGGCGGCGGGAAGGTGACCGCCAAGGTGGCCTCGGCGAGGCCGTAGACCGGTTGCGGTGCCCGGGGGTCGAGCCCGGCCGGGCCCGTCGCGCGGACGAAGCGCCGCCACACCTCCGGGGAGATCGGCTCGGCGCCCACCAGGAGCAGCCGCACACTGCTGAGGTCGAGCCGGGCGAACACCTCGTCGGGGATCCGCCGCACGGCCAGCGCCAGGGCGAAGTTCGCCGCCGACAGCAGCGTGGCCCGGTGCCGGGCCGCGGCCTCGAACCACAGGGCGGGCCGCTTGGCGAACGACAACGGTTCCACCCTGACCTGCTTGACACGCGCGGCCAGCGGGGCCAGATGGGTGCCGATGAGCCCCATGTCGTGGAAGTACGGCATCCAGCTCACGACCACGTCCTCGGGGACGAGGGCCGCCGCGGCCCGGATCTGCCGCAGGTTGGCCAGCACACTCGCGTGGGTGAGCTCGACGCCCCTGGGCGCGCCCGTACTGCCCGAGGAGAACTGGACGAACGCCACGTCACCGGGCGCGGGGGACGGCAGGCAGGCAGGCGCGGTTCCCGCGCGCAACTCGGCCAGCCGCAGGGGCCGTACGCCGGGGAGGCCGGCCAGCAGCGGAGTGGTGGCCTCGTCGACCACCACGGGCGGACGGCCCAGGGACTCCCACACCGGCCGGACCCGGCGGGCCTCGGGAGCGAGCGGGACCGGCACCAGGCCCGCCGCGAGCGTGCCCCAGAACATCGCCTGGAAGTCGTCCCCGCGGTCGGCGAGCAACGGCACGCAGGTACCCGGCGCCAGACCGGCGGCGAGGCAGCCGCCGGCGACCCGCAGGGCCTCGTCCCTCAGCTCCGCGAAGGTGACCGCCCGTTCACCGCCGTCGCCGCGGACATGCACGACGACCTGCTCGGGGGCGTCCCGGGCCGCGTCCGTCAGGATCTCCAGCAGGGTCGTCCCACCGTTCGGCCCCGCCACCGGATGCGCCCCGCCCATGATCGACCAACTCCGTTGCCTGCTCGCTCCACCGGCCGCCCACGCGGTGCGGGACGATGAACATACCCGCCGCACCCCGTCCCCCGGACGAGCGGGCTGCGGCACCCGAGTCCGGTGCCCGGCGCGCCTCGTATGCTCCGCGCGGGGCCCGTGACGAGGCGGGGCCGGGAAAGGGCGGGGCCGGGAAGGGGCGGGGCGATGTGGGACGGGATCGAGCTCTGGCCGCGCAAGGCCGGTGGGCTGCTGATGACGGGCTTGCTGCTGGCGGGGCACGCGGTCGCTCGTGAGCACTGGTGGCCGCCCTTGCGCGTGCTGCTGCTCCTCGCCGGTTGCGCGGCGGTGCTGGGCTGCGCGAGGCAGACGTGGCAGCTGACCCGCAGCCGGGAGTCCGCCAGGACGGCTCTGAATCGTCTGGAGGCGGCTGCCGCGGGTGACGAGGAGACCGTGCGGCGCTGAGACCCGCCGCCTCGCCGTCCGCGAGCGGCACCCCCGGGCGCCCGGACGGGCCCGCCGCACGGGTGCGCCGGCCCGGACGGTTCGTCCGCACGACCGGAGACCCGGTGTGGCACGCGATCTCACCGTCCTGGTGGGTCGGCTCATCGTCCTGACGGGCAGGAGTGGCCGACCGGCGGCCGACCGTGCGCGGCGGTGTGAACTCCACGCGGGGGCAGGCCCGTCGGCGGGCGGGTCCGCGGCCCTCCCCGCGGGGGTGTGGGGATCGCGCGGGTGGGAGAGTGGGCGGGACCACCGTCCGCTGCACGGAAGGGAAATCACGACATGGCCGTCATCCATCGCACGACCCTCGAACCGGGCAAGCTCGAACTGCTCGCCTCCTGGCTGCCCTCCCGGCCGTGGTACCGCGGTGGCGGTGGCGGACCCGAACTGGCCAACGCCGGCGGATTCCGCCTGGACGATCCGCGGGGCGCGGTCGGCATCGAGTTCATCGTGGCCACCGACACCTCAGGGACCCTCCCCGACACCTACCTGGTACCGCTCACCTACCGCGGTGCCCCGCTCGACGGGGCGGACCACGCCCTGGTCGGGACCATGGAGCACGGGGTGCTGGGGCGGCGCTGGGTGTACGACGGCTGCCAGGACCCGGTGATGGTCGCCCAGTTGCTCGCCCTGATCGAGGGCCGGGCCGAGGCGCAAGACCAGAACGTCAGTGACAGCCCGGACCAGGACGTCACCCGCTCCTACACCGGTGGCGGCCCGGTGCCGGCGGACTTCACCGGGCCCGCCACCGACGACCGCGATGGCACCGAGCTGCCGGGCCCGGACGGTTCGGGCCTCCGCCTGCACCGGCTCCTGCGGCCGGTGGGCGACGGTCCGGTGCCCCTGCCGCCCGGAACGACCGGCCATGTGGCCGGCTCCTGGCAGCAGCCGGGCGGCGGCCGCGCCCGGGGCCTGTTCGCCGTGCTGCGCGCCGCCCGCCGGGTCTAGGCCCGGGTCCGTGCCCCGCCGGGCGGCCGGTGACGGCGGGGCCGTCGCCGCCTTGGCGGAGTCCTCCCCATGTTCACCTCGACGCCCGGGCGGCGCGGACACCGCGCCGTCGTCGCCCTCTGGCCGGGCACCGCCATGTCCTGACCGGCCGCGGTGCCCAGCGCGGTCCGGGCGCGGCGGCCGGTGAACCGAGCCCACCCGCGAGTCCGGGCCCCCGGACACGCGGGCCGACCGCGTGGAGCCGGTGCTCCAGCGGCTCCGGGAGCAGCGGAAGTGGGACCGGAGGTGTGCGCGCGGAGCTTCTCGCGCCGGGGTGCGAGCGGGAGCGGACCGGGCCGAAGGGCGAGCGGCTGGGCGGGACGCTCACCGTACGGGGCAGGGACGCGCGCCACCAGGCCGGTCGGTGTGTCACGCCCGAGGGTGCCCGCGTCGGCTCCGGGTCCGGGACGACGCCTGTGTCACGGCGTTCGCGCGGAGGGCCGGCCACGAGGTCCGTACCGACGGCCCGTTCATGGTGACCGGTCGCGGTCAGCCGCCCTTCGGCCACCGAGGGACGACGCGGGACCCGGCACCGGCCGCCGCCCCGCCACGGCCATGACGCTCCGGCGACCGGTCGCGGTCAGCCGAACGCCAGCCTGGTGAGTGCCGTGACGACCACTCCGGCGACGATCGCGAGGAGCATCGGGGCGCGCCGCAGCCGGGCACCGGTGACCGTGGCCAGGCCGAGCAGCAGTGGCCAGTCCAGCCCGCTCCACCGCGGGCCCGCCACATTGATGACGACGAGACCGGCCAGCAGCACCGGCGCCAGGAGCGCGATGACGCCGCGTGCCGCCGCGGGCAGTTCCCGGTCCCCCAGCACCGCGGGACCGGCCGCCTTGAAGGCGAAGCTGATCAGCGCGACGCACACGATGGCCCACCACAGGTTCACGACCGGTTCCCGTCCTTCTTGGCGCGCAGCCCGAGCAGGGCGGCCGCGCTCGATCCCAGGAGCGCGATCCCGGCCGGTACCAGGAGGATCAGACCGGCGGCGAGGGAGGCGCCGAGTGCCGCCGCGACGCGGGCCGTTCGCGGTCCGCGCAACTCGTCCAGCAGGAGCAGCAGGAAGAAGGCCGGGAAGACGACGTCGAGGCCGAGCGTCTCCATCAGCCCCTCCGGCGGCGCCGCCACGACGCCCAGTGCGGTGCCCGCCACCCAGGCGGGCCACTGCACGACGGTGGCGCCGAAGAGCTTGTAGCGGTCGAACCGGCCGCCGCCCAGGTGCGCCGCCACCCAGGAGCCGTCCACCACGGCCTGACCCTCCAGCGCCCGGCGTATCCGGCCGCCCCGGAGGTCACCGGCCACGGCGACACCCATCGGGATGAAACGGCCGTTGATCAGCGCGGCCGCCGCGATGGCCGTCGGGACGCCTCCGCCGCCCGCCAGCGCGGTGGCGAGCGCGAACTGCGCCGACCCGGAGAAGACGATGAGCGAGCAGACGACCGGAGCGAGGATCCCCCAGCCCTCCGTGCGGGCGAACGCCCCGAAGGTCACGGCCAGGACGAACCCGGCCGCGGCCAGTCCCACGCCCACTCTGACGCCCGCGAGGAAGCGCTGCCGAGGGGTGCCACCGACCGCCTCCGGTGCCGTCGGGCCGGTGTGCTCTGGGGGTTGTTCCCGCTCCATACGCCGCACCCTAACAGTCATATGGCGTAATGAGCATTAGGTGGGGGACGGAGGAGACATGGAGGAGACAGCGCCGGCTCTGATCGGCGGGCACGTGGTACTGGACTTCGCCAACACGGTCGCGTGGCGGCTCGACGAGCGGCGCGCGGCCGACCGCATGACCGGTCCCGGTGCGCTGCTCGCCTGGGCGGGCAGGAGCGGCCTCCTGGAAGCGGACCGGGTCGGCGTGCTCCTGCGCGCCGCCGACGAGGACCCGGCCACGGCGGCACACGCGCTGGACGCGGCGCGGCGGCTGCGGACCGCGCTGCACCGTCTGCTCGACTCCGCCGTGGACGGCCTGTCCCCGCGCCCCGAGGACCTGGCGGTGGTACGCCGCGGCTTCCTCGACGCCTGGCACCGGGCCGGCTGCGCCCCGGACCTGCCGCTGCGCCCGGAGCTGGTGGCGGCGGCGCCCGGCGACGTCGTGCACCTGCTGGCGCTGGGGACGGCGGAGCTGCTGTCCGCGCCGCTGACCGGGCTCCGGCGCTGCCAGGGGGCCGGCTGCGGCTGGTTCTTCCTGGACCGAAGCCGGAGCCACACCCGGCGGTGGTGCCGGACGGACGACTGCGGCAATCGTGAACGGGTGCGGCGGCATTACGCGCGCTCCAGGGCGACCCCGGACGACGGCCCCTCGGCGGGCTGACCCGAACGGCACGGGCCCGGTCCCCGGCCGGGCCCGTGCGGCTCACCCAGCCGGAGCGGGGGTGAGGACGACGAACTCCGCCCCGGCCGGGTCGTGGCACACCGCCAGCCGGCCGACGCCCTCCGCGTCCTCGGGTCCCATGGCGACCGCTCCGCCGTTCTCCCTGACGAGCGCGACCGTGGCATCGCAGTCGGCGGAGCCGAAGACGGGGTGCCAGTACGGACGGACCTCCCCGGACTCGAACATGCCCGGCACCGCCATCAGTCCGCCGAACATCCGCTCCGGCGGGCAGTCCTTGGGTGTGAGCATCGTGTAGGTGCCGCCGCCGCCCGGGAGCTCCATGTCCTGGCCGGTCCAGCCGAGGACGGTGCCGTAGAAGGTCTGCGCCGCGGTCGCGTCGGAGGTGTACAGCTCGATCCAGCCGAGGCTGCCGGGGGCGTCGGTGAGCTCGACGCCCGGGTAGGAGCCGGGCTGCCAGAGCGCGAACTGGGCGCCCTGCGGATCGGTGAGCTGGGCGAACCGCCCCTCCTCCGACGCCTCGGACGGCGGGGTGCGCACGGAGCCGCCGGCCTGTTCGGCGGCCTGGACGGTCGCGTCGATGTCGGCCACGTGGAAGTAGATCATCCAGGCGGACCGGGCCCCCTCCTCGGTGAGTGGCCCGACCGCGCCCACCACCTTGCCGTCGAGCCGGAACGACTTGTACGCGCTCGTCTCGTCGAACGCCTGGGCCTGCCAGCCGAACACGGCGCCGTAGAAGGCGGCCGCCGCGTCGACGTCGGGTGCGCCGAGGTCGAGCCAGCAGGGGGAGCCGGGGACGAAGTCAGTGGTGATCACGCGTTTCCCTTTCTCCGGGACTCGGCCGGCTCCCGCCCGGGTCCGGGCGTCGTCGGGGGTCCCGGGTGCTCTGCGGTCTCGGGTGCCGCGACCGCGCGGACCGCCACGGGTTCCACGCGGTCCCGCGCGACCAGCCTGGCACCGGGCGGGCGGGACCGCGACGCGGCGGACGCCACGGCCCGTACGGTCCGGTCACCACGAGGCCGCCCCCGCCGTCGCGGTGAAGGGACGCGGCCGGGGGGCGGCGGGGCGCCGCCGTCCGGGACCGCGCCCCGGTGCCCGGGCGGCGGCGGCGCTGGGCCCACCGCGCCGGACGATAAGATCCAGCCACTTGTGGCCGTATGCGCGAGAGGGGTCCACCCCCACCGGGCGTGCCACCGTTCTTCAGATTTCCCGGGGAGGGACCCTTCTTGCCTGGCTACACCCGTGTGCGCGGGCTTCTCGGCGCTATGGCGCTCGTCATGTCCATCGCCGGTTTCGCGCCACTTCCGGCGTCCGCCACCACTCCGCGGGCCGTCGACCCGGGACAGCGGCTCGACATCACTCCCCACTGGCGGACGCAGCCGAGGAGCGAGCGGGTCGCGGCCGTCGACAGCCACGGCTATGTGCACTCGTCCGAGCCCAGCGACGGAAGCGCCGTCGAACCCTTCCGGTGGACGAGCTTCACCACCGGCGAGAGCACCCCGCTCGGGCACTCGTACGAGTTCGGCGCCCATGGCACCGGCTCGGCCCATGTGTACGAGGAGCGTTCCTTCGACGGGCGCTACATCCGTGACATGGTCGGCGGCACGGAGCGGCGGCTGGACCTCCCCGAGGACCTGTACTTCCGGGGGCTGGTCGGCGGCACGATGCTGCTCCAGCAGGCCAAGGCGCCCGGCGACTGGTCCGGCACCAGGGCCTGGCTGCTGGGGCGGGCCGACGATCCGGCGGGCGCCCGCCCGGCGATCACCGGCTGGCCCGAGGGTGCCGACCTGCAAGGGGCCCGGCTGGTGGCCGGTGACGACCGGGTGGCGGTCCTCGCCTTCGACCACGACGAGCACCAGTACGACGCCACCGCGCTCGGGGTCGTGGACCTGGCGTCCGGCCGGATGACGGTGATCGACTCCCCCGTGTACGACGCCGGCGGCACCGCCGCCGCGGTCGCGGTGAGCCCGGACGCCCTGGCCTGGGTGGACGACAGCCGTCAGGTGCACGTCCGCGACCGCGCCGCGCTGGAGGGACCGGAGCGGACCTTCCCGCTGCCCGCCGACCTCAGTGCCACCCGTATCGGGCTGGTGGGCGGCTGGATCCTCGCCTCCGAGGACACCGGTGACGCGAACACCCCGCTGGGGCGGGGCCTGGTGGCGCTCTCCGCCGACGGTCTGCAGCGGCACCTCCTGCTGGACGGCTCCGAGGACCGGGTCGTCCAGATCACCGCGGGCGGGGCCGCCGTCGTCGGCGGTACCTCCTCGACCGACTGGCACCTGCAGAAGGTGACGGCCGGCGCGGACGGGGGCGTACCGCGCACCGAGAAGCTGCGCCGGGTGGCTCCGGTCGCCGGCGGCGTCGACGCGCTCGCCCTGAGCGCCGGCGTCCTGACGACCGTGGAGCGGGAGGGCCCGCACGGCGCCGGTTTCTACACCCGCGCCCTGTCCGCCGGCCCGGCCCCCGACCGGCAGGCCGCCCCGGTGTGGATCGGCCGCGAGACGGGCCGCCCGTACGACACCACGCCCTGCGGCCGGCAGGACTGCGCCAGGCTGTTCGGCAGCGGTGACGGCCGCGCCGTCCACGAGGTCCGCACCCTGGAGACCTCGCCGCAGGTGGAGATCGTCGGCCGGCGCTCGGCGGACCAGGCCGACCGGGCGTCCACCGGCACCGCCCAGGGCACGCTCGTGGACTCCTTCGGCCGGTACGCGGTTGTCCAGACCGGCGGCCCGCTCCACCCGGGCACCGTGCACACGGGCGAGCGGACGCTCGTCGTGGACCTGGAGGCCAAGGCCGGCGCGTCCGTCGTCCGGCAGCTCCCGCAGACGGGTGCGGCGCTGTGGGGCAACACCCTGTACACGGGTTCGGCGGCCGGCAGCGTCTCCCGCACCGACCTGCCCACCGGCAGGGACCTCGGCGTGGTGTCCACCGGGACCTCCTGCCTGCCCACCGAGCTCCAGGTCACCGGCCCCTGGCTGTACTGGGCCTGCGCCTACTACAACCAGCAGGGGGTCGTCGACCTGCGCTCCGGCACCAGGATCGCGCTCCCGGCGGGCTCGCACACCGGAGGACTCCTCGGGGACGGCTTCTTCGTGGACAAGCGGGCACCGGCGCTGTGGCTCACCGACTTCCGCACCGGTACGCCGGTCTCCCGCCGTCTCGCGGACGTCGACCCCACGTACGCCCACCGGAACCAGGCGTGGAGCGTCGACCGGTTCGGTGGCGGCATCGCCTACAAGGACACCGCGAACCTCATCCACGTGGTGCCCAGCGGCGTGCCGACCTCCCCGCTGACCGCCGTCACGTCCACCGCGCCCGCCGCCTTCGCCGCGAAGGACGCCTGGCGCCCGTCGTGGTGGCTGTCCAAGCCCGCGGCCTCCTGGCGGCTCACCGTGAAGCACAAGGCGACCGGCGCCGTGGTCCGCGCCCTCGCCGGTGGGGAGACCCGGGGACCGCTCAGGGCCGTCTGGGACGGCAAGGACAGCCAGGGGCGGCTGCTGGAGAACGGCCCGTACGCCTGGAGCCTCGTGGCCGTCCCCGCGGACGGGCAGGGCGCGAGCCTCACGCTGGGCGGCACGGTGCAGCTGGCCGGCGGCACGGCGCCCCGCCGTGACCACGCGGGCCCGTCGGGCCTCCCCGACACGGTCGCCGACCTGGTCTCGCTCAGCTCCTCCGGAGCCCTGGCCCTCCACCACGGCAACGGCACCGGCGCACTGGCCGGTGCCACCACCGGCGGCGGCTGGCCGACCACGGTGGTGGCGGTACCGTTCGGTGACCTGAACGGCGACCGCTGCAACGACGTGCTCGTGCGGACCCCCAACGGGGAACTGCGCGGCCACCGGCCCGCCTGCGGCAAGCCGCTGACGCCCACCACCCCGTACACCTCCCTGGGCACGGCGTGGGCGCAGTTCAACGTGCTGACGTCGCCGGGCGATCTGACCGGCGACGGCCGTCCCGACCTGATCGCGCGACAGACCACGACCGGTGACATCCACCTGTACGCGGACAACGGCGCCGGCGGGCTGAAGGCGCGCGGCCGGATCGCGGCCGGCTGGAAGGGCTACCGGGCGGTCCTCGGGGCCGGCGACCTCAACGGCGACGGCGCCGGTGACCTGCTGGCCGTCGACGGCGCCAACACGTTGTGGCGGTTCGACGGCACGGCCGCCGGCACGCTCAAGGCCCGCGTGCAGGTCTTCGGCGGCAACTGGGCCGCCGGGCGCAACACCCTCATCGGCGTCGGCGACCTGAACAAGGACGGCAGGGCCGACCTCCTCAGCCGCAACACCGCCGGTGACCTGCTGCGCAACTACGGCAACGGCGCCGGTTCCTTCGGCGGCACCGTCAAGATCGGCAGCGGCTGGCAGAACTACAAGGGCCTGTTCTGACCCACCGCCGCGGGTGGCCGGACGGCCGTCGGAAGGCAACGCCCGCGGCCGGCCGGCCGGCCGCGGGTGACCTCCTCCGCCCCTCGCCGGCGGGCGGCGACCGGCGGGACGCCACCCGCGGCCCTTCCTGCCGCCCGCGCTCAGGGGCGGTAGCGCAAGGGATGGTCGGCGGGTACCTCGGTCAGCACGATGCGGTGGCCGTCCGGATCGGCGATCCACATCTCGATCAGGCCCCACGGTTCCCGCAACGGCGGCCGCAGCACACGCACACCGCGCCCGGAGAGCTCCTCATACGCCGCCGCGCAGTCGGCGACCTGCAGCCAGAGCCGCAGGGTGGCGGTCGGCGGTTCGTCCGCGCGCCCGGACACCTCGAGGAAGCCGCCGCCGAGGAAGTAGACCGTCCCCCGCTCCGGCCCGGTGCCGAACTCGCGGTAGACGGACAGCCCCAGGGTCTGCCCGTAGAAGGTCCTGGACGTCTCTGGATCCCGGGGCCTCAGCAGGACCCGGCTGCTCAGTACGTGCACCATGGGGGCGACCCTACGGGGCCGGCGAGGCCCGCCCCGACGCGCGGGGCGTGGTGCTGGCGGTGCACGGCGGGGTCGGGACGGCGTTGATGCGGGGCCAGGTCGACGCCCGGACGGAGAAGGCGTACCGCGACGGCCTGGCCACGGCGCTGCGCGCCGGGCAGCGGGAGCTGCGCCGGGGCGGCACCAGTGTGGACGCCGTGGCCGCGGCGGTGCGGGTCCTGGAGGACGACGAGCTGTTCAACGCCGGCAAGGGGGCGGACCTGGCGGCCGGCGCGGTCGCCGGGGTGCGCGGCGTGCGGAACCCCGTGTCGGCCGCGCGGCTGGTGATGGAGAAGTCACGGCACGTCCTGTTGGCCGGGGAGGGCGCCGACGACTTCGCCGCACGGCGCGGCCTGCCCATGGTGACGCAGGACCACTGCTGGACGCAGAAGCGGTGGGACGCCCTGATGAAGGCCAAGGGGCGGACTGCGGACGGCTCCCCCGGGCGGCGGCCCGCCGGCGCGGGGGACGACGCGCAGGCGTACGGAACCGTGGGGGCCGTCGCGCTGGACCGCCGGGGCGACCTGGCCGCAGCGACCTCGACCGGCGGTACGACCGGCAAGGCGGCCGGCCGGGTGGGCGACTCTCCCGTCGTCGGGGCGGGTACGTACGCCCGGAACGGCACGGTCGCGGCGAGCGCCACCGGCCACGGTGAGGTGTTCCTGCGCGGCGCGGCGACCGTGACGATCTCCAACCTGATCGAGTTCGGCGGCCGGGACGTGGCGTCCGCCGCGTACGAGGTCCTCGTCCGGCGGCTGCCCGCGCTGGGCGGTGACGGCGGGGTGATCATGCTGCACGGCCTCCTGGACGAGTCGCCACCCCGGGTGTGACCGGCCGCGCCGGTCCGGCGTCCGAAGGAGCGGCGGGACGGCGGGACGCCGGAAGCGGGCGATGTGCAGGTGTCCGGGCGGGGACCGTCACGCACCCCGTCCGGACACCTTCGACGCTACGCCTCGGTCAGCGGTCCGGGGAATCCCCATCCGGCCCGCGCCGCGTACGCTGCCGGTGGGGAACCCGCCCGCCGGGTAACCGCGCACGCGGCCCGGCCCGCCCGCTCCCCTGGGCCGGGAGCGCGGTGCCGTCCGTGCGGATGGCGCCGCCGGGGCCGGCCGGGGTCGGCGGCGACCGCGTGGGGCCTGTTCGGCCGGGAGGCTGTCGTGAGGGACGTCGTACTGCCCGCCGGTGTCGTCGAGTACGACGACACCGGCACAGGGCCACCGGTGGTGCTGCTGCACGGCCTGCTGATGGACCACACCCTGTGGGACCGGGTGATGCCACTGCTGCCGACGGGATTCAGGTACCTGCGCCCGGTGCTGCCGCTGGGAGCCCACCGCCGGCCGATGAACCCGGACGCCGACCTCACGCTGCCCGGGCAGGTACGGCTCGTCGCCGACTTCCTCGACGCCCTCGGTCTGGAGGCCGTCACCCTGGTGCACGCCCACTGGGGCGGGGCGCTCTTCCTCACCGCCCACGGCCTGGACCGGCGCGTGGCCCGGCAGGTGATCCTGCCGTGCGAGGCGTTCGGCAACTTCCCGCCCGGCCTGCCGGGCAGGATGGTGGCGCTGGCGGTCCGGCTCCCCGGTGGTCTGCGGTTCGCCGCCCGCCAGTTGCGCATCGGCCCGCTGCGCCGGCTGCCCCCGCTGTTCGGCTGGATGGCACGGCGGCCGCTCCCCGACGACCTGGTCCGCCGCTGGACCGAGCCGCTCCTGCGCGACCCCGGTGTCCACCGTGACCTGCTCGCCTACTGCCGGGGGCCGTTCGACGAGGAGCGGCTCGTCCGGGACACCGAGGCGCTGTCCGGGTTCACCGGCGACGCGCTGGTGCTGTGGTCGCCCGACAACCGGGTGATGCCGCCCGAGCACGGCCACCGCCTGGCCGCACTGCTGCCGGCGGCGCGGTACGCCGAGGTGCCCGGCGCGTACGTGCTGTCGATGCTGGACGACCCGGAGACGGTCGCCCGGGAGGTCGGCCGGTTCCTGACCACCACGTCCACCGGGCAGGGAGGGGCGGCAGGGACCGGGCCACCCCCCGAAGGACCCAACCGGTGACGGGCCGCCGGGTGCCGATCCGCGGGCCCCGGCGCACGGCGGCGGCCCACTCCCCGGGCCCGCGCGGGCCGGGCCGGCCCCCGGGCCCCGGGCGTCCGGCGGGTGGGCTTCCGGATGCGGGGACGGGCCGGAGACCGGACCATCGTCCGAGGAGGGCCGAACCGGTCGGCCCGTCTCCCTCCTGCGAGGCCGCCATGGCGTCCCAGCACCGTACCGGTGCCGCGCACCCGGACGGATCCGGCCGGACCGAGACCGCGCACCTGCTGCGCGAAGCGGCGCTGGAGGTCGCACAGGCCGCGCAGTCGGTCATGGGCGCCGCCACGCGGGCCAGTGCCGTGCTCGCCTCGCCCCGGCTGGCGCGGTCCAGCGTGCGGCACCCCGGGTCCGGGATGGCCGCGCAGTGGGCGCTGGTGCGCGCCCTGACCCGCGACGCCGGTCTGGGGTTCGCGCTCCGGGCGCCGCAGGGGCCGCTGAAGCGGATGGGCCAGGCCGGTGCGGTCTGCGGGCGGGAGAGCCTGGCGAACCGCGTCGCCGTGACGTCGCTGCGGCTGCGCGCCTCGGCGGTGCTGCTGGAACACCCCGAGCTGGGACGGGACTCGGGTATGCGGCGCCTGATGGACGCCGTGACCGAGGACCACGACGTGGACGCGCTGCGGGCCCTGCGGGCACTCCTCAGGGACCAGGGGACGGAGCGGGCCATGTCGACCCTGGCGCCCCTGCTGGCCGAACTGTCGGCCATCCGGGCGCTGCTGGACGAGAATCCGCTCAATGACGAGGTCGGATGGCAGATCGCCACCGGCGAGGCGCTGCACGCCGATCCGTGGCTCGGGCTCTCCTCCAGGCACCTCTCGGCCTTCGACTCCGGTGAGGGCGCCGCGACCCCGGTCGTGCTGGCGGAGGACGACGCCCGGTCGCTCGCCGCGCACGGCTCCCTCATGGGCTTCCTCCGCAACATCGCCCTGCTGGGGACCAGCGGCCGCGTCCTGATCCAGGACGTGCGCGGTCCGGACGGTGTGGTACGCCATGTCCTCCAGGCCCCCGGCATGGCGCCCGGCAAGCCGCGCAACGACTCCCCGCAGGACTTCGTCGGCGCGTGGAGCAACCTGTTCGACCCGGAGTCGCCCTACACGCGCGGCATCCTGCTCGCCATCGACGAGTACGGGCTGCCCGCCGGGGCCGAGCTGGCCCTGATCGGTCACAGCGAGGGCGGCATCGCCCTGATGAACCTGGCACAGAACAGCGAGTTCTGCCGGCGCTTCCGGGTGACGCACGTGGTGGCCGTGGGCTCCCCCATCGACAACAAGAGACCGGCCGACCCCCGCACCTGGGTGGCGTCCGTCACCAACCAGCACGATCTCGTACCCACGCTGGACGGCAGAGGAGCCGGCTCCGGCACGGTGTTCACCCCGCACCCGGACTGGTACGAGGTCAATTACATCGACCCCAGCCACGAGTTCCCGCTGTGCCACTCGATCGGGAAGTACATCGACAACCTGGAGACCGACCTCCCGGACGCGCGGCGGGACATCGACGAGGCCCTGTCGCCCTACCGGGGGCGGGTGACGCGCTCGCGGGCCTTCCAGCTCAAGGACCGTGCCAACCCGCCGCAGGGCTATCCGCTGATGGCCGTGCCGGTCACCCCGGTGGCCACGTCGGCCGGACCGGTCGAGGCGCCCGTGCGCTACTACGACTCGACCGCGGTGACCGCCTTCTTCGCCGTCAGCCCCGGGGCGGCGGCCGACCTGCTGTCCGACGCCTCCTGGATGGTCCCCACCCGGTTCGGGCGGCGGGTGCTGGTCGCGCTCTCCGCGTACGAGCACCGCTGCGTCAGCCTGGGCCCCTACAACGAGTTGAGCCTGGCCGTGCTCGTGAACGACCTGTGGCGGCCCCGTGGCTACGATCTGGCGCGCGACCTGCTGCGCCGCGCGGACACCCGCCGCGTCGGCCGCCAGGTCACCGCCGTGGCCGTGACCACCCCGGAGGCCGAGGCGGTCAGCCGGGAGCTGTGGGGCCAGCCGGCCCGGACGGCCGGTGTGGAGGTGCGGCTGGCGCGGAACCGGCTCAGCACCGTACTCGGGGAGGCCGGGCGTCCGCTGCTCCGGTTCAGTGGCGACCTCGGCCGCCCGGTGACGGCTCCGCACATCGACTCGGTTCTCTACGGCCGGCCGGCCGACGCCACCCTGCGCACCCTGGTGCACTGCGCCGGGCGGCAGCGGCTCCACATGGCGCCCCGGGCTCGCCTGCGCTGCGCCCCGCCGGGGGCCGGCGACGAGCCGCCCCTCGTACGTCAGGTGCGCTCGCTCGGCCTGGACGGCGCGAGGCCGCTGTTCGTGCTCAGCGCGCCCAGGTGCCGGGCCCGCCGTGGGGCCGGCGCCCAGTTGCCCCGGTGACACGGCACCGCGGATCCGGGGACCAGGACCGCGGAACCGGTGATGGCCCGCGTCACCCACGAAAGCGCCGGGAGGAGACCGTATGACCATCGACGCCGTGCGCGACCAGCGACTGGACGCGCTGGAGGAACGGCTGCGGGCCGAGGCGGAGGCACTGGCCGGGGCCGCGGAGCGACTGCTGGCGCAGGCGGCCCGGCTGGAGGGCCGGCCGCAGGTACCCGACTGGTGCGTGCCGACGCTGCGCCGGCAGGCGCGGTCCTGCCGGGCGGCCACCGAGGATCTGCTCGCGGCCGCGGCCTCGGTGCGCAGGCACGCGGAACGGGCGACGGGTGGCCCCGTGGGACGGGGCGGGGCCGGCGGCCCGCTGACGGCCGAGGGCCGCGCGGGCTGACCCGCCAGCGGGGGCCCGGTGGTGCCCGGCGCCGGCCCGCCCATCCGGGCCGGGTCAGGGCGCCCGGAGCACCAGTGCGGTGTTCTGGCCGCCGAACCCGAACGACGTGCTGAGGGCGGTGCGCATCCGGGACCGCCGGGGCCGTCCGGTGACGACGTCCAGCTCCGCACCCGCTTCCTGGCGCCGCAGATTGGCCGTCGGGGGGATCACGCCGTGCCGCAGGCTCAGCACGGTCAGGGCCGCCTCGATGGCACCCGCGGCACCCAGCGCGTGGCCGATGACGCTCTTGTTGGCGGTGACCGGCGGGTCGTGCCGGAAGAGGCGCCGCAGCAGCCGTGCCTCGGTGGCGTCGTTGAGCGGGGTCGAGGTGGCGTGCGCGTTGACGTGGTCGATCTCCCCGGCGGCGCAGCCGGCGTCGTCGAGCGCGGCCAGCACCGCGGCACCCGCGCCGCGCCCCTCCGGATGGGGGGCCGCCGGATGGTGGGCGTCGGCGCTGGCTCCGTAGCCGGCCAGGTAGCCGTGGACGGCGGCGCCGCGCCGGTGTGCGTCCTCGGCCCGTTCCAGCACCAGGACGGCCGCGCCCTCGCCGGGGACGAAGCCGTCCCGTTCGGTGTCGAAGGGCCGTGAGGCGGCGCCCGGATCGCCGCGGCGGGCGGACATGGCGCGCATCTGGCCGAAGCACGCCGCCGTCATCCGGCTGCGGGCCGATTCGCTCCCGCCCGCCAGCACGATGTCGCAGCGCCCGGCCCGCAGCAGGTCCAGGGCCGTCCCCAGGGCGGTGGCCCCGGAGGCGCAGGCGCTGCTGGTGGTGAAGTTGACGCCGTGCGCGCCCAGGTCGAGCGCCACCTCGGCGGCCGCCATGCTGGGCACACTGCGGGTGATCTGGAGGGGCGAGACACGGTCGCTGCGGTCGTCGCGCAGGAGCCGGAAGGGCTCCTCGTACGAGTGCAGGCTGTTGCTGCCCACTCCCAGGACGACCGCGACGCGTTCGGCGCGCCACTCCCCCGGGTCCAGACCGGCGTCGTTCACCGCCTGGCGCGCGGCGACCACGGCCATCTGGGCGTACGGGTCGAGGCGGCGCGTCACCGCGTGGCCGAGGAGCGCGCGGACCGGGTAATCGGGGACGGCGCACGAGAAGTTGGTCCGCAGCCCGGCGAGGACGGGGTCGGGACGGGCCGTCGACGCGCCGCGGAGCATGGTCGCCCATGACTCCCGCGGGCAGGTTCCCGCCGGTGACAGGAGTCCGATGCCGGTGACGGCGGCGTCGCGGTTACTGGGGTCCAACAGGACACCTCCGGCAGACAGAGGACGGGCCCGATGACCGCCGCCGGCCCGCGCGGGCGGGCCGGGCTGCGAGGGGGGCGGGCGGCGGGCGCGCCGGTGTGGACGGGTGGGGTGATGGGACGGTGCTTGCCTATCACTGCACCGGCCCGCCGCGGCGCCACCGGAACGCCGCGACACACCGGCCGACCGGTCCGTTCACTCCGGTGTGTGACGTCCACGGGTCCGGGACCCGTCGGCGGGTGCGCCGCCGGCGGGGCCGGCCGGGGCGAGGCGACGGGCGGCGAGGCGGGTGCGGTCCGGCCAGCGCACGTCATGGGCCCAGCCCAGGCGTTCGAAGAGCCCGATGAGCGCGGCGGTGGCATCGAACTGGCCGCGCAGCGCGCCGTGCCGGGCGCTGGTCGGGTCCGCGTGGTGCAGGTTGTGCCAGCCCTCTCCGAAGGTGAGCACGGCCACCCAGCGCACATCACGGGACTGGTCGCGGCTCGCGTAGTGCTGCGGGCCGAACGCGTGGGCGACGGAGTTGACCGACCAGGTGACGTGGTGGACCAGGGCGTAGCGGACGAGACTCCCCCAGAAGAACGCGGTGGCCGCCCCGTACCAGGACATGGTGCACAGTCCCGCCACCAGCGGTGGCAGCGCCAGGGACACGGTCACGGTGAGCCAGTACCAGCGGTCCAGGCGGCTGATGTCGGGGTCGTGCAGGATGTCGGGCGCGTAGTGGGCGATGTCGGCGCGGCGCCGTCGCGCGAACCAGCCGATCTGCGCGTGCCACAGGCCCTTGACCAGGGCCCGGCGTCCGGTGCCGAAGGCCCACGGTGAGTGCGGGTCGCCCTCCCGGTCGGAGAACTGGTGGTGGCGGCGGTGCTCGGCGACCCACAGGGAGACCGGGCCCTCCATGGCCAGGCCACCGGCCAGCGCGAGGGCGATCCGCAGCGGCCGTGCCGCCTTGAACGACTGGTGGGTGAAGTGCCGGTGGTAGCCGGTCGAGATGCCCGCGATGGACACCACGTACATGCCGAGGCCCAGGGCCAGGTCGAGTGGGCGGGCGCCCCACTCCCAGGCGACGGGCAGGGCGGCGGCGAGGAACACGAAGGGCAGGATGATGATGCCGACCAGGTAGCCGGTGTACTCCCCGCCGGTGACCTGGACGGTGGCTGCCGGGCGGCCGGCGGGCGGGGTTCCGGTTCCGCCTCCGGGCGCGGCGGTCACCGGGCGGTTCCGGCGCGCCGGTCCGGTCGGCGCGGGTGGCGCGCGCGGTGCCGTGCGGGGGCTTCCGGGGCCCTGGAGGGGCCCGGGTCCGGCGTTCCGGCCCGTGCCCCGGGGGCCGGCCCCGGGGTGGGTGCCACACACACGGGGGGCGCCATGGATGGTTCGCCTCGTCGGAGCATGCTGACTGGCCTTCCTGTCTCTGCCGGGGCCGGTCCCCGGCCCCCATGCTGGGCGGTCGCCCGGGCGGCGGGACGGCGGCGCGCGGCCGGGCCGGTGGACCGGGCGGATCATTCACACCGCCGGCGTGACCGGGGTGCGCCGGGGGTCCCGTCGTGCCGTAATGGGCGAAACACCCGCCGGCGGCCGTTCGCGCCGCCCTGCCACGTCTGGGTAGGCACATGGACTTCCTCGCGGCGTACGACGCCATCCCCGAGTCCGAACCGGCGCGGCGTGTCGCGCTGCTGCGCCGGCACATGAAGGGTGACGGGCCGGCCCTCTTCGCCGAACTGCGCGCCGGGCGTCCCGTGTTCGCCACCCCGGCGGGCGTCTTCGTCACCCGTATGCCGGACGTGGTGGAGGTGCTGTCCACGCCGGACGTCTTCACCGTGGGCGCGTACGGACCGGTACTGGAGGAGGTGCTGCACGGGCCGTTCATGCTCGCCCGGGACGGTGCCGACGTCCACTGGCACGACCGCGGCCACGGGCAGCTCATGCTGCCGGCCGAGGACTTCGACCCGGTCCGCCGGCTCACGGCCCGGCTCGCCGACAGCGCGCTCGACCGGGCGGTGACGACGGCGCGCGGTGAGGGCCGCACCACGTTCGACTACATCCAGGAGTACTCGGCGCCGGTCGCCGCCCGTATCGCCGTGGAGTACCTCGGCTTCAGCGGCGTGCCGGAGCGGACCCTGCACGATCTGTCCCGCAGGGTGCAGTGGGCGGTCTTCGCCAACCCCGGCCGGGACCCGGAGGTGCACGCCTCGGGCGTGGCGGCCGGCAAGGAACTCCACGACCTGGTGGCCGGCGTCATCGCCCGGCGGCGGGCCGCCGCCTCGGCGGACGCCGGTCCGGAGCCGGCGGACGTACTCGGCCGGATGCTGCGGACCGTGCTCCCGCCGGGTACGGGCCGGGAGATGGACGACGAGCGCGTCAACCACCAGTTGGCCGGTTACCTCATCGGATACCAGCAGAACGCCACCCAGTGCGCGGCGACGGCGCTGAAGGAACTGGCCGCGCGGCCCGAGGCGCTGGCCGAGGCGGAGCGGCTGGCGGCCGAGCCCGACACCGGGTCCGCGTCCGAGCCGGCGGCTTTCGACGGATACGTCTGGGAGGCCCTGCGCTTCCATCCCTTCGTGCCGTCGACACCGAGGCTGTGCGTACGGAGCCACGTCCTGGCGGCCGGGACCGAGCGCGAGACCCGTCTGGCGGCGGGCACGGTGGTCCACGCGGCCATGGCATCGGCGATGTTCGACGAGGCGGTGGTCGAGGATCCGTACGCCTTCCGTCCGGACCGCACGCCGGTGCACAACATGGTGCTGGGCCACGGGGCGCACGACTGCGTGGGCAAGTACCCGGCCCGTGCGATCCTCCCGGAGATGGTGCGGCGGGTGCTGCTGCGGCCCGGCATCAGGCCCCTGCCGGGGCCGGAGGGAGCGATGGACTACGCCGGCACCCCCTACCCCCAGCACTACACCGTGACCGCGGGCAGCGCGCCGTCCCCCCGGAGAGCAGGCAACGGATGACCACCACCTCCCGCACGGCGCACGGGCCGGCCGGCGACGGCCGCGACCCCTCCCGGGACGGGCTGCGCAACCGCGTCGAGTCGCATGTCCTGACGCACTACGCACCGCTGTGGCGGACGGTCCAGAACAACCGGTGGCTGCACCGCAGGGCGAACGCCGTACTGACCGACCTCGCCATCCTGAAGGCACCTCCGCGCCCCCACCCGCTGAGCACGATGGCGCCGTACACCTCGTGGCCCTCGCTCACCGACCGCTCCTACGTGGGCCGTCACCTCCCCCCGGATCCCGCGGCGCACCCCGGGCGCCCCGCGCCGGAGCAGGCGGCCGACCTCTTCCGCCGCGAAGGCGCCGGCCGGAGCTGCGCGCGTTCGACCGCGCTGCTGCCCGCCTTCGCCCAGTGGTTCACCGACGGCTTCCTGCGCGGTCACGGCCGCGACGGCGACGCCCGGCGCACCGACTCACCGCACACCATCGACCTGGTGCAGCTCTACGGGTCGGACGCGGAAGTGACCTCCTGCCTGCGGGAGTTCGAGGGTGGGCGGCTGAAGAGCCGCACCGTCGGCGGTGGTGAGTTCCCCCCGCTGCTCTGCGAGAACGGGCGGATCAAAGACGAGTTCGGCCCGCTGCGGCCGGCCCGGTGGGAGGACGTGCCCGAGCCGATGCGCGACACCGTGTTCGCCACCGGCGGCGACCGGGCGCACGCCCACATCGGACCGATGCTGGTGAACGTGCTGTTCCTGCGCGAGCACAACCGGATCGCGGGGCTGCTGAGCAGGGCCCACCCGTCGTGGGACGACGAGCGGGTGTTCCAGACGACCCGCAACGTCCTGGTGGTGATGACGATCCGGCTGGTGCTGGAGGAGTACATCAACCACCTGACCCCCTACCACTTCCGGTTCATCATGGATCCGCTGCGCACGGTCAAGGCGGCCTGGCACCGGGAGAACTGGTCGACCATCGAGTTCAGCCTGGTCTACCGCTGGCACAGCCTCATCCCGTCCAGCTACCGGATCGGTGGCAAGGACGTGCCGCTGCTCCACACGCTGGCCAACGGCCGGATCGTGGAGGAGCGCGGTCTGGGGCCGCTCTTCGACGACCTCTCCCGCCAGCCGGCCGGGCGGATGGGGCTGTTCAACACCGACCCGCTCCTGCTGCCCATCGAGGCCCACAGCGTCGTGGTCGGCCGCGACCTGCGGGTGGCCACCTACAACGACTACCGGGAGCACTTCGGGTTCCCCCGCGTCACGGACCTTCGTCAGGTCTCCGGCGACCCGGCGGTGCGCGAGGCGCTGCACGACATGTACGCCGATGTGGACGAGCTGGATCTGTACGTCGGGATCTTCGCCGAGGACAGCCGGCACGGCAGCCTGTTCGGCAATCTGCTCGGGCGGATCATCGGCATCGACTCGTTCTCGGAGGCCCTCACCAACCCGCTGCTGTCCCCGAGACTGTTCACCCCGGCCACCTTCTCCCCGGAGGGACTGGCCGTCCTGCGGCAGACCCGTTCCCTGTCCGACATCGTCCACCGCAACGTGCCGGAGGGGGACGGGCGGTACCTGGTCTCCCTGGGGGTGAAGTACGCCAAGGACGCGCCGGGCGGCCGGGAGGGCTGAGCGCGCCCGACGGCCCCCCGGCCGGGGCACGGCGGGCAGGCCGGGCGCGTTGGCAGCGCCACCGGCCGGCCGGTGCGCGGGCCACGGCCCGCGGGGTGGCGCCGCCCCGCCTACCGTGCTTCCGCGGTGAGGTCCACCCACGCCGTGGCGGCGTCGCCCTCCTGGACGAGTTCCACACCGATACCGGCGGCGAGGGCCCGGACAGCCGTGTTGTCCGGGGTGGTGCGCAGGAACAGGGTGTCGAACCCGCTGCCGCGGGCGCGTTCCAGCAGGCCCCTCACCACCGCCCCGCCCACTCCGCGACCCCGGTGGGACCGCCCGATCCACACTCCGGCCTCGACCGCGCCGGCGGCCGTCCCCAACGGGCACAGCCGGGCGGCTCCGACGACCCGCTCCCCCACGACGACGGCGAAGGTGCTCTCCACGGGCTCGGCCGCCAGTGATCGCGACTCGTGGAACCGGACGAACGCCGCCCGGCGCCCGGGGGTCCAGCCACCGGGACCCGGCACCGGCGGCATCACCTCGGCGGGATCGGCGTCCTCGACGGCCGTCCGGAGCAGTGCCATGAGCAGGGCCCGGTCGAGGGGCCGGAGTGTGACGTCGGAGCGCATGGCGGCATCCTGCCACCGGCTGCCTCCCGGTGGGGCGGCTGGCCCCACCCTGCTGCCCGGAGCCCGCCGTCCGTCGGGGGCCGGGCGGTAGGGGGCGGCCACGCCGCGCCCCCGGCGGCGAGGTCACCGTGAGGGGTGGCGGCGGCGCACCCAACGCCCGTTGGAACTCGGTTTTTGAGTGGCCGTCAGCTTCTGGCGGGCCCGCTGGGGTAGCTTGGTACGCCCCGATCCGCGGTCCCGCGCCCCGGCAACCGCCCGCCCCGGTGGCCGGCGCTCCGCACCGTGCCCCGATGGCCCGTCCGTCTCCGCCCAGCCGCCTCCGAAGGAGCTCCGCCGTGGCCCAGCAGTCCACCCCGATCGTCCTCGACCCCGCCGGCGCCGACCGGCACGCCGAACACCGGCTGCTGCGCGCCCAGGGCGCCGCGGCCCGTGTCGACGTCCTCGGCGTCCCGGCGTGGTCCGTGACCGACCCCGCCCTGCTGAAGTCCCTGCTCACCAGCCCGGACGTGTCCAAGGACGCCCGCCGGCACTGGCCGGCGTTCGACAGCGTCGTACCGCACTGGCCGCTGTCCCTGTGGATCGCGGTGAACAACATGTTCACCGCCTACGGCAGCGACCACCGCAGGCTCCGCCGGCTGGTCGCCCCCGCGTTCGCCGCACGCCGGATCGCCGCGCTGAAGGTGACCGTCGGGAACATCGTCACCCGCCTCGTCGACGATCTGGAGGCCGTCCCGCCCGGTGGGACCGCCGATCTGCGCGAGCGCCTCGCCCACCCGCTGCCCATCGCCGTCATCGGCCACCTCATGGGACTGCCCGAGGAACGGCGCGAGAGCTTCCGCGCGCTCGTCGACGGGGTCTTCGACACCACGCTCACCTCCGACCTCGCCGCCGCGAACGCCGAGCGGCTCTACGGCGTCCTGGACGACCTGATCGCCGCCAAGCGCGCCCAGCCGGGTGACGACATGATCTCCCTGCTGATCACGGCCCGCGACGAGGACGGCGACGGATCGGCACTGGCAGAGCACGAGCTGCGCGACACGCTCCTGCTGATGATCAGTGCCGGCTACGAGACCACCGTCAACGTCATCGACCAGGCCGTCACCGCGCTGCTCACCCACCCGGAACAGCTCGGCCACGTCCGCTCGGGCCGCGCCGACTGGAACGCCGTCGTCGAGGAGACCCTGCGCCACGAGCCGGCCGTCAAACACCTGCCCCTGCGTTACGCACTGGCCGACATCCCCCTCCCGGACGGGCGGACCATCGCCAGGGGCGAGGCGATCCTCGCCTCCTACGCCGCGGCCAACCGCCACCCCGGCTGGCACGGTCCCGACGCCGACACCTTCGACGTCACCCGGGTCACCAAGGAGCACCTCGCCTTCGGGTTCGGCGTCCATTTCTGCCTGGGCGCGCCTCTCGCCCGTCTTGAGGTCGCGGCCGTCCTGGAGGCGTTCTTCGACCGCTTCCCGGAGGCCCGACTCGCGGTGCCGGCCGAGGACTTGCGGCCCGTCGCCTCGCTGATCAGCAACGGCCACCGGACCCTTCCGGTGCGCCTGCGGCCCGCGACCGCCTGACGCTCACGGAAGGGCGGCTCCGCCCCGGCCCTCACCGGCCCGCGCGCCACACCCGCACCCGCGCCACACCCAGGCCCGCACCCATCCGCACCCGCGCCCGCCGGTACGCACACGCAGGCGCCGCGTCGGGGCTTCGTGTGCCCCGCGCGGCGCCGCTGGTTCATCGCCGGGCAGCCGTGCCCGCGCCGGTCACCGTCTGCGGGCGCGGCCGCCCCAGCCGCCTCCGATCCCGGCGACGTGGAGAGCCAGCAGCGTCAGACCGAGCAGCATGACGTTGCCGGAGGAGGAGACGTCGTTCGTGGTGATGTCGGCTGCGTTGATCAGGAACGCGATGAAGAACAACACCGCCGCGGCGATACCGAGCATGAGGAGCTCCCTTCGAGTGGTGCCACCCGTGTGCCCGCCCTGCACGCGCTCAGACCACGCGGCGCGAAACGTGCGCCGCGGTCACCGGTCCGCCGCCGGCGCGCCGGGTGCCGAGCGTGCGGGGGCGGTGCCCGGGAGGGGCCCGGCACCCGGGTTCCACCGCCCGGCCGGTCAGTTCGGCGGTGCCGTGGCGGGCCGCCGCAGCAGGCGCAGCCCGGTGGCCGCGGCGAGCAGGGTCACGCAGGCGGTGAAGACCAGCCCGGCGGTGCGCAGGCCCAGCCACATCGTCAGCGCGCCCACGCCGACGACCGGCAGGGAGATGCCCGTGTAGGCGACGACGAAGAACGAGGAGACGGTGGCCGCCCGGTGGGCGGGCGGGGCCGCGTCACCGACCGCCGTCAGCGCGGCGCGGAAGGCGAGGCCCTGGCCCAGTCCACCGCAGACCGCGCCGAGCACCAGGAGGGGCAGCGCCCTGAACCACAGGGAGGAGCCCACCAGGAGGAGACCCGCCACCAGCACCAGGCAGCCGAGCGGCAGGGCGGTGGCGACCGGCACACGGCCCGTGAGCGACTGTCCCGCCGTGGAGGCGAGGAACACCGAGAAGACCACCAGTCCCGAGACGGCCAGGTTGGCCGTGCCGAGGGTCTGGGAGACGAAACTCGGTGCCACGGCGGTGAACAGGCCGAGGAGCGAGAACCCGGCGAAGGCGGCGAGCGCCGAGGGAGCGAAGACACCCCGCGCCCGCGCCGGTACGTACAGGCCCTGTGGCCTGGGCCGGACCCGGGCCCGGGCGCCGGGGACCGTCTCCGGCAGCAGCAGGACGATGACGCAGGCCACTACGAGCAGCACCAGATGGGCCAGGAACGGCAGGGAGAGCGGCAGCGGCGCGTACTGCGCCAGCAGCCCGGCGAGCAGTGGTCCGCAGCCGAGGCCGCCCATGTTCGCCGCGGTCGCGGCGAAACCCGCCCGGGACCTCTGCTCAGGACGGGCCAGTTCCAGCACCGTGACGGTGCCGGCTCCGCTCAGCAGCCCGGCCGAGAAGCCCGACAGCAGCCGGCCGGCGAAGAGGAACGGGAGCCCGCCCTCGCACAGGAAGCACACCGCGCTCACCGCGGCCAGGCCGAGTGCGCACAGCAGGACGGGGCGCCGGCCGGCCTGGTCGGAGTGGTTTCCCGCCACCAGGAGGGTGACGATGACGCCCACGGCGTAGGTGGCGAAGACCAGCGTCACCATCAGCTCGGAGAAGCCCAGTTCCTCGCGGTACAGCCCGTACAGGGGTGTGGGGAGGGTCGTGCCGGCCATGCCGATGGCGAAGACGACCGCCGCCGCCGGGTGACCCGGACGCCTGCCGTGGTGTGGGCCGCGCCGGGTCCGGGGGGAGGTACGGGTCATGACGATCACACTATGGGCAGCCGGCCGGCGGACGGGGACGACGAGCCCGGCGGGTACCGCGGGCGGGGACACGGGGCGGTGAGCGCGCTGGGCGGGCACACCGTCAGGGAGGGGGTGTTCCGGTATCGCGGCGCCGAGCTGCGGTACGAGGACGCCGGCCGGGGGCCGCTGGCGGTGTACGCGCACGGCGGGTTCGCCGGCCGGGCCGCCGAGGACCGGGCGGGCCTGTTCGACTGGACGCCGGTCCTGGACGCGGGACGGCGCCTGGTCCGCTGGGACGCCCGGGGGCACGGCCGGTCCACGGGCGAGCCGGTCGACGGCGACTACACCTACGCCTCGATGGCCGACGACCTGTTGGCCCTGCTCGGCCATCTGGGCGCCGCCCGGCCCGTCGACGCCATGGGCGCGTCGATGGGGTGCGGGACGGTGCTGCACGCCGCTGTCCGGGCGCCGGAGCGGTTCTCCCGCCTGGTGCTGCTCATCCCGCCGACGGCGTGGGCCACCCGGGCGGCTCACGCGCGCCGCAACCGGGAGTGGGCGGACACGATCGAGCGGGACGGGGCGGGTGCCTGGCACACCGCCAGGATGAGCGGGCCGCGTCCCGCCGTCGTGGCCGGGCTGCCCCGGGTCGTGCCGACGCCGGCCGAGCGGGTACTGCCGTCCGTCCTGCGCGGCCTGGCACTGTCCGACCTCCCCGCTCCGGAGGCGATCGCCGGGCTGCGCCGGCCGGGCCTGGTGCTGACCTGGGCCGGCGACCCGGGCCACCCCCTGTCGACGGCACGGGCGCTGGCGGGGCTGCTGCGCGCCGAGCTGCATGTGTCCAGGACAGCCGCCGATGTCCGGACGTGGGGGGAACGCGTCGCGGGGTTCCTGTCCCGCCCGGCGTCGTGACCAACCCGGCCGGCTCCCACCCTGCTCGGGATCCTCGAACACCTCGAGGACAGCTCCCCGATGGGGGCCTGGGCGCTGGACCGGCTCGGCCGGTTCACCGGTCTTCCGGGGCTCGACTCGCTCACGCGGGGCGTGTCATGCAGTACGCGATCCCCGAGCACCTGAAGAGCGCTGGTGGCGGATCAGGGCGTACAGGGCAGCCGACCCCGCCACCGCGCCGCTCCGCCGGATCCCGGCCGCGCTGTTCCGACTCGGCGCGCTGCGCGCACCCCGTGGTCAGACCGGCCAAGAGTCCTCCGGGTCGTCCAGCCAGGCCCGGTGGCCATCCGGGGCCACGGTGAGCCCGAACCGCGTGACGTCCGGCGTGCCCCGAGCTCGCCACCACTGGTAGGCCGCTTCCACCTCGTCCCAGAGTCGGCGCGGGCCGGACTGCCAGACCGTGGCCTCCGCCCGTCCGTCCCGGAACATCGCGCGCGCCCATGACCGGTCGCCCACCCCGTAGAACCACACGGGGCGTGCCCCGTCTCTCTTCGGCGCGATCATCTGCACGCAGTGCCGGACGCGCAGGCCCAGCACGAACGGCAGGGTGGTGTACTGCCCGGTGACGAACGCGGCTTCCCCCACGTCCGTGGTGGACTTGTCGGCGCGGTCCGTGGCGTCCTCACCGACGTACTCCGCGTGCACGGGGGCCGTTAGCCGCTGGGCGCGGAGCTTCATGAACTCCACAAGCCGGGTGAAGCGCCCCTCGGCCCGCCCGTCCGTGACCGTCAGGCGCGCCACCGCGTCACCGTTGTCGAAGTCGGTTCCCCACGGGGCGACGATCAGCCCGCCGGGCCGCGTCTGCTCGATCCAGGCGGGCGGAACCTTCCGCAGTCCCACCGTGGCGAGGACACGGTCGTACGGGCCTCCCGCCCCGTGCCCGGCGAAGCCGTCCCCGACGACCACCTCCGGATACAGTCCGGCCCGGCACAGCCGCTCCCGGGCATGGGACGACACCGCCGGGTCGACCTCGATCGTGGCCACCCGGTGCGCCCCGCAGCGGTGCGCCAGCGCGCCGGCCGTTTCACCGGTGCCCGTGCCCACGTCCAGCACCCGCATGCCCTCATCCACCGCGAGGTCACCGAGCAGGGAGTAGACGACCGACGGCATGGACGAGGAACTGGTCGACAGCCTGCCCGGCTCCCGGCCGGTGTGCTTGCCGTCGTCCCACTGCGTCACGATCGGGGTGTTGCTGTCGGCCGCCGCGTACCAGGTGCCCGGATCCTCCGCCTTGTCGACGGCAACGCTGGTACGGCGCTCGGTGTCGTACGGCCACATGAGGTCGGGCAGGAACAGCGCCCGGTCCACGGCCGCGAACGTCGGGCCCCAGCCCGAGGCGAGCGCGCCGGACTGCTGGAGTGCGCGCCCCAGCTCCTTTCGGCCGGGGCGCGTCGCCTGTACGTCGGTACCCATTGATCAGCCCTTGGGCAGGTTGGGGACACCCGGGCCGCCGTCGGGGGTCGGCGCCGGATGCGGGCCGGGGTAGGGCTCACCGGGCAGCCTGTCTCCGCCGTCGGCCGCAGTGGCAGTGGTCAGGTTGAACATGTGCTTCTCCAATCGGTTGACGTTGACGTTGACGTGTCTGCGTCCACCCGGCCGCCACCGTCACCCGGCGACCAGGGGTCTTGCCCGCCCCCGGCGGGGAAACCGAACCCCACGGGGGAGCTTCGCCACGTCCCGGCGGGGGCGGAATCCAGGGGGAAAGCGTGAGCCGATGATCGGTCGAGCCCTGCTGACGCGCCGCGCGCAGCGCACGGGCACGCCGGGCCTGTTCGGCGTTGCGGGTCTTGACGCCCCACACCCCGGACATCTGCGACAGCCACCCCTCCACAGCAGGAGCGAGACGACTTCCTGGGCCAGTGGCACCTGAGCGCGCTCCACGCGGCTGAGGGTGGAGCCGTCGCGCCGGATGTATCGGGCGGCGTCGTGCCAGCGCACGTGGGTGGCTCGGCGCAGGGCGCGGAGGTAGGTGCCGACGATGAGGTCACCGGGGGGCGGCGCGTCCTCGAACGCGGACGCCACGGTGGTGTGGGTCATGGGCGATCCGATGATCAGAGGCGGTAGCCGTGCAGGGTGAGCGGTTCCAAGCGCTGGCGCAGGAGTCCGGGGTCGGTCAGGGCTCCGTCACCGGCGGGTGGGTAGAGCCAGGTGCGGCCCCGGCTGGTCTCGCCGGGGATGGGGCAGCGCAGGGTGGCGCCCCGGCCGGCGCAGACCGTGTAGGGCAGCGGTCGCCACACCGCCGCGGTCCCGGCCGGGACAAGGAACTCCACGGTCTGGCGGGGCTGGCAGTGCAGCACCGGGCCGAGCGTCACCGTGGCGGCGTTGGCGAGTTGGTCGAGCACGGGCAGGCCGAGGCGGTCCACGACGCGCAGGACGTCGAACCGGACGCCGAGGGGGATCTCGGCGAGGCGGTCGGCGGTGTCGGCCCACTCGGCGTGGATGATCGACGGCAGATCCGTGACCGACGCCAGCCACGCCGCGCCCGGGTGCGCCGGCCCCGGCCGGGGCCGCACCGCGAATCTCCGCCGTGCCACCGGTAGCCGAGTCACCGGGTCACCACCAGTCGGCAGCGAGGGCACTGGCACTTCGGGTATCCGAAGAACGGGGGCGGCCCGGTGGTGGCCGGGTCCACCGTGGTCTGCGGGTGGGTCACCTCACGGGTGCCGTCGGGGCGAACCCGGTACACCCTGATGGTCATCACCGGCCGGCCTCCGCACCGGAGTGGGAGCTGGGGACCAGGACAAGGAACGCGGCGTGCTCGGCGAGCCACTGCCGAAGACGGGTCTGCTCGCTGCTGGCGCTGCCCGCGTGCTCGCTCAGCGCCACCACGCCCTCAGCACGACCACTGGTGATCGCCGCCCGTACGGCGGTCCACTGGGTGCGGCTGTCGGCCGGCGTGCGCAGAGCAGAGGGATCGCACACCACGGCTGCCACGTCCCAATCCCGGGCGGCGGCGAATCCGCTCAGGTCGGTCAATGTCTGGGTGGCTGTCCGCAGGGGGTCCTGGGTGCACACGTAGAGGACCACCGCACTGCGGCCGACTGCGGCGTCCTGAAGGCGACGCCGGCGCACCGACTGCGGCGTCCTGTGAGCCTGTACCGATGTCTCGGGCATGTGGTAACGGTCCCGCTACGCAAAGTCGTCGTACAGCAGCGTGGCGTACGACTTCCGGAACCCGGGCACGGCGGAGTCGCCCGTCACGTACGACTCAACTCCGCCCGAAGGATCAGAAATCCTATGCCGCGTACGAGTTGAGCTCTCGTCAGAGCGCGTTCTTGGCCGTCGCCGGCGGGAACCCTGCCACGCCCGGGGCGCCGATCAGTTTGGACACACGGCGTAGCCGAGCAGTCGACGCCCGCCCAACCTTCGAGACGATCACCTGCGGCAACGCCTGGTGCCGCGCCCAATACGGCGCCGACCTGAGCGCCGCTTCGAGGGTGTCCAGGCTGGCATCCCACATCTTCGCGTCGGCCTGCGCCATCGCCTTGTCGAGCGCGTACCGATGCTGTGCGGCTTCACTGAGCTGGCCGACGTCATGAATCGAGCTGATCAGCGTCAGGGCCTTGCCCGTCTGCCCGAGCGACACGTTGATTCCGACGGCCTGGGTGGTGGCCGACACCGGTCCGAAGAGAGTGCCGTGCGCCCGGACCTCCTGTCCCATGCGCGCACCCGTCGCGTGCGACTGCGAGAGGTAGTCAGCCGCCCGCTCCTTGTCACCCATCCTGCTGGCCACGACGGCCGCGAAGTTCACGTGTGAGCCGTACACCGTGAGCTGCTCCGGGGTTGCGCGCGAGAACCTGGGCTCGATCTCCACCGCAGCGCGCTCGGCCAGTTCCAGCGCCTCGGGCAGCCTGGCATCGCGGAGATACACCCACGAGCGGCCCGACGTTACGAGCGCCTGCCGAAGGTCGTCGCCGGCGTGCTCGGCTGCCCGCTGCGCATGCCCGATCGAGGCGTACGCGAGGTCACGAACACCCATCAGGTTTGCGACATATGCGCAGATGCGGTAAGCGTCAGCCACCACGCTCCACGCCTCGGCTTGCTCGCCGACGGGCTGCTCGCGCAGCCGTGCGGCCGCCGAGCGCAGCAGCGGCGCAGCGAGCGAGCCTGCCTCGGCGTAGCGCCCTTTCCAGTAAAGGTTCCAGCCCTGCCGCGTGATCGAGGCGAGTTCGCTGAGGGTCGGTGCTTCAACGGTGGTTGCGGCCCCGGCGGCCGTGTCGTGCACGGCGTGCGAGAGCTCCCGCATCATCGTGCGGTCCTCTTGCCGCAGAGCCCTCCGCGGTGCCTGCTGACCGAGAATCACAGAGGTGTCCACGCTGAGCGCTGCGGCGATCTTCAGGAGGGTTGGGAGCGACAGGCGTTTGTCCTGCTCGGCCGCTTGAATGGTGGCGACGGAAAGGCCGGTCATCTCGGCGAGATCGTCCTGCCTGATCTCGGCCCCGCGCAGAATCTTGATTCGCTCGCCGTTACTGTAGTCGGACCACTGCGGCATACTGGTCTCCGTCCCTAGCTCGACACTCGGAACGGTACGCCTGCAACCCGTCGGCAGGCGAGCGAAGTTGGCCCCCGCCACTCGGCGGGAGTCTTTCTGTTCGAGCCGCGCACGCCCACACACGACCAAGGCGCCCCCTGCCCGGCCCGAAGGCGAGACAGGGAACGTGATTCGTGGTTACTGGCGGCGGTACGGTTCCAAGGCCAGTGGTACGGACGGCCGCTCGGCGCCGCCGCTCTTTGACGCGATGGTCCTGGAACTCGACCAGCGGGTGAAGTAGGCCCCCACCGTACGGGCGGGTGTCAGCCCCCCGCCCGTACGGTGGGGCCATGACCTCCACCCCCCGGCGGCGCCGGCGTTCGCGCTGCCTTGCCCCGGCCGAGGGGAACGCGGCGATCCGCCGCCTGAACCACGCCGAGGACGGGCCGGCGTCGGGCGCCGGGGCAGCGGGCTTGCCCGCCGCGCGCGTCACCCGGCCGGCCGGGGCCGCCGTCTCACCGGCCGGTGCGTATTGAGCAGTTCGGGTCCGGGGCGCGGCCTTCGGGCCAGGCCAGGTGGTCGAAGACGGCCGTCCTGGTGGCCGGGTCCAGGTGGACGATGGGCACGGCCTTGTTGTGGGGGTTGCCGTACTGGTCGAGGCAGATCCAGCCGCTGGCGCCGTTGACCCGGTTGCCGCCGTGCAGCCGGAGCCAGCTGTTGGTCACTTCGGACAGGGTGGGTACCTCCACCTTGCCCACCGTGTTGTTGCGGATGCCGGTGATGGCGGTGGTGACGGAGTCGTACGTGATGATGGTGCGCGAGTCGGAGAGCGAGACCGGGCCGATCCCGGTGGCCGAGTTGTTGCCCAACCGGCGGGCGAGGTCGGCCAGTTGCCGGTAGGCGGCCTTCGAACCGCCCGGTGTCTCGGGGCCGCCGCGCGCCCAGGCGTCCGGGTGGGCGAGGGCGGCGTAGCGGACGGTGATGCCGGCGCCGGTGGTGAGCGCCCGCCACCGGTCGCGGAACCTGCTGTCCACGGTGAGGGTGGAGGCGTGCGAACCGCTGATGACGGTGTAGTGCTTGTTGCAGTTGCGCTCTCCGAGCTCGGTCAGGAACTGGCGGAGCTGCACGGGGCGCCCGGCGAAGTAGATGGTCTTGGCGTCGGATGAGCATATGTCCGGCACCATCTGGTGGAAGTCGTTGGCGAGGTTGCCCTCTTCGTTGAAGTCGGCGGGCGACCGGAAGGTCTCCGGGGCGTTGGGTGCCCCCTCGGCCAGCTTCTCGAACGTCCGGCGCAGCGTGGCAAGGTAGTTGTCGTCGTCCCGGATGTCCTCCACCACCATCGTCTCGGACGGCTTGATGTGCGATCCGAAGGAGCCCAGCGCGGCCGCCTGGTCGGAGTTGCTGGGGGCGACCCGGGCCAGGCCCGGATAGGCGCGCGGCCGGGTGGCGCTGTTCATGATGTCGTCGGCGGTCATGGGTCCGGCGACCACGGGGATGCCCTTGGTGCGGGTGAGGAAGGCGACGGCCCGCTCGGTCTCCTTGAGGCTGATGTTGATGCCCGCGACGGCCCGCAGGTTCTCGGAGGTGGTGGCCGCGGCGGCGAGCTGCTCGGCCACGGGCTGCCAGAACTCGTAGTTGCGCCCGGGGTTGGCGAGGAGCATCCGGATGGGCGGGCGCTGCCCGTTGCTCTCGTGGTTGGCACGGTACTGGGCGAGGTAGGCGCCCTGGACCTGCTCGGTGAACTCGTGCTGCTCGGCGGGGTTGTTGGAGATCATCGGGATCATCAGGGCGACGGTGACGGGCTTGTCCCCGGCGACCCTGTCGTTCTCGGCCTTGATCTGCCGGGACACCCGTGCCAGTGCGGCGGTGAAGTGGAAGCCGCCGTCGGTGACCCCGGTGCACTCGCCACGTGCCCCGCGCCTCTCGACACCGGCCGCGCACGAGGGGTCGTCGGTGAACACCGGCTTGAGGGCGAAGAACGTGCCCACGGCGAGGGCCATGGCCACGGCGCCGAGCACCAGGGCCCGGTAGAGCTTTCCGTCCGGCAAGAGCCTCATGGGGCGGACCCTCCGTAGGTCTGGAGGTGCGGCGCCTGGGTCCAGCGGTGCAGTTCCCTCGGCCACTCCTCATGGGCGCGGAAGAAGATCTTCTGGGCGTCGGGGCCGCTGTTCTGGGCCAGGGTGAGCAGTTGCAGCCCGATGCTGTTGATCGTGGCGGCCCGGGGGGTGGCGAGCGGCTGGGAGAGCTCCCACACCTGGCTCACCAGGAGCTCGACGGCTTGGTGGACCGGGTCACCGCCCGCCGTGCAGACCGGACAGGCCGCGGCGTCGCCGGACGGGGCGGGCAGTGAGTCCGGGGGGCGCGGTGCCGCGCACACCAGGTTGACGGCGGCGAGCCAGCCGGGCGCGTCCCGTTCGGTGAACCGGTGGTGCAGGCTGCGCACCACCAGGTCCCTCTCCCCCAGGGCCAGCGAATGGTGCAGGTAGCGCGTGTCGGGGCGGCGGGCGGCACTGCCCTGGCCGTCCGGGTCGTACAGGGACCGCAGCCGCAGATGGATGTTCCGCCACGGCTCCGCGCCGGGTGCCCGGCCGGCGTCGCCGCGCAGCTCGTGCAGGAGCAGGGTCCGCAGGGCGGGGTCGCCGACGAACGGGCCTTCGGTACCGGGCCAGGGCGTCCGGCCCCACCGGTTGTCGCGCAGGTGCGCGCTCGCCTCCTGGACGGGGACGCCACCGGGGTCCTGCGGCGGGTAGTGGCTGCTGAGCCGGTGCACGGCCGTGTCGTCCAGGCCCGGCGCGTAGTAGGTGAGCCGAGCGCGGGCGACCTCGTCGGGGATCAGGCGTTCCAGGAGCACGGTGCTCACGCTGCGCCCCGGGTCGGCCGTTGCAGGGATGTCCAGAAGCCCGTCGAGGGTGATCGCCTCGTTGAGGCGGACCCGCCGCGCCACGGCCGCCACCAGCGCGTGGGCGATGCCCGCCCGGCCACCGCTGAGCCGCAGGATCAGCCGGGCGGCACCCGGCGGCGGGTGGACGCCTTCGAACATGTCCTTGACCTCGTCGAGGTCCAGCGGGGCGAGCGGCAGTGCCAGCATCCACTCGGCCGCCGTCGCGGGCCTGCTCCCGAGCCAGAAGGGCCCGGACGCCCGCCGCGTCGAGGGCGCGGGGCCGTCCTCCGGTAAGGGCGGTGTCTCCCGCAGGGCCGTGGCCACCACGACCGGCCGCACCGTGCGGCGGGGTCCGGCCGGCTCCTCGTGCCACACCCGCGTCAGCTCGTCCAGGAACACCGTGCCCAGCGGGCTGTGGGCGTTGTCCAGGAGCAGCAGCGGACGGGGCACGCCGTTGGCCGTCTGCAGGAAGCCGTAGTGGTCCGCGATGTCCGCGAGCAGGGCGGCGATCAGGTGCCGTTCCGCGAGCCGGCGGTCCTCCGGGTCACCGCGGAACTTCAGCGCCAGTTCGGTGAGCTGGTCGTAGGCGTCACCCTGCTGGGTCACCCGCCGGCCGGTCCACCACGCGAGGCCGCCCCGGTGCGCGCGGCTGCTGAACAGCTCGGTGGCGACGATCCGCATCATGGCCTGCACCATCGCGTCCATCGCTGCGGGCAGGCCGGTCAGCGGGCCCACCGACTGGACCACCTGGTCGACCCAGACGGCGGCCTTGTCCCGGCGCTGCTGCTGGTCGGGCTGGCTGGCCCTGAGCAGTTCGGCGAGCCGGCGTTTCGCGGCCGCCAGCTCCTCGGGCCGTACCGCCTGCCCCGGGTTGTCGTCGCCCTCCACCTGCCAGCCGCTGACCGCCAGCAGTCCCTGTGTCAGCCGGGGGAAGGAGAGCTTCCTGCCGAATTCAGCGGGTTTCCGGCTGAGCCGGTACTGGAGGTGGAAGAGCAGGTCGGACGTGCGGGAGGCGTTCGCCGTCTCGTCCTCGGCCAGGGCTGCGAGCCCCGGCTGGCCGAAGTCGCTCGCGGCGAGATCGGCGTGCGCCTGCGGCAGGCGTTGTGCGTACTGCTCCGCCAGCGCCGTCAGGACGGCGCTCTTGCCGGTGCCCCGCCCACCGGTACACACGACCAGGGGTGGATGACCCCGGCGTGGCAGGTCGATGCGTCCTCTTCCGCTCGGCTTGAGCCCGACCAGCGCGGGCACCACTGTCTCAAGCAGAGCTGTCCGCCCGTACAGCCTCGGCATGCTCCCCCCGTCACCCGGCGCAACACTGCGCAGCCGCGGTGACAGGAGGATAGGTGACCGGGGCAGCGCCCGTACCGGGTAAATCCATTGACCCGGCATCAGTTATTCACCTGTGACTCAGCGGAGTCCCCCCGCCACTGCCGGGCCTCCGGCCGTCGGGCCGGTGGGCCGTCCGGCTGTCGGCCGTCCGGCCGGTGCGGTACGGGAGCCCCCGTTTCGCCGGCCGGGCGCCGTCCGGCGCGGTGGTCGGGCCAATTGGTGGAGCGGGGTCCGCCATGGTCGTGCAGTCACCGCCCGGACAGCTCAATCGCCGGGCGCCCGGCTTTCCCGCCCGCGACCCGTGACGGACGCTGACTGTCATCGGGGACAACCCCGGGACCGGAAGGGAAACCCCGGATGGCGGTCAGCTCCTCCACCCGTACGAGACGGCTCCTGTTCATCACCGGCGCGCTGCTTCTGGTGGCCCAGGTGGCTGGCTGGCCGCCCGGCCGGGCCCCGCGGGCCGCCGCCGACGGGGTGGGCCCGGGGGCGCTCGCGCTCTCGGTGACCGTCAACGGGCGGCCGGGGCGGGAGGCGGAGCGCGTCGGCATCAGGATCGGGCACCCGGTCGTCAAGCGCTACCGGCTGACCAACCGTTCGGGCGCGGACCTCCACCGCGTCACCGTCACCGACCCGACCGTGCCGCGGACCGCCGTGCGCTGCCCGGGGGCCCGGGCCGGGCAGGGCTTCATGATGCGCGGGCTGACCACCGTCACCTGCACCTCACGGGTCGCCGCCGCGCCCGGGCGCCACACGGCCACGGTGCGCGCACGCGGTGAGATCCCCTCGCTCGGCATGCGCCCCCGGGCGTCCGCGACCGCCGGGTACGAGGGCGTCGGCGGTGCCCTCGCGCTGGCCGTCGGCGTCAGCCAGGCCGTGGCGCCCGGCGCGGTGGTCCGGTACACCGTCGCCAACCCGGGCAACCGGACGGTCCACGGCGCCCGGCTCGTCGATGTGGCACTGGGCCGTCCTCCGGTGAGCTGCGCCGGGCGCCCGGCGCCGCCCCAGGCCCTGGCGCCCGGCGCCGTCGCCGTCTGCGTCGCGCGGCTGACCGGACTCCGGCCCGGCGTCCACCGCAGCTCCCCCGAGGTACGGGGCAGCGACCGGCTGTCCACGCTGGGCCCGACCGGCAGGCTGGTGCCGCCTCCGCCGCTGGTGGCGCGGGCGGCTGCCCCCTTCGCCGTGCGCGCCCGGCCACGTCCGGCACCGCCGCCCCGGCTTCCGGGACCGCCCGCCGCCGGTGTACCGGCACCTGGTGCGGTACCGGTGCCCGCGCCCGGACCCGGGGGTGGCGCCGTGCCCGCGCCTGTCCCGAATCCGCCGCCGGCAGCCGTGCCGCCGGCAGCCCTCGCGCCGGGGGCGGCGGGAGTCGCGGCCGGCGCGGCCGGCGCCGCCCCGGCGGCCCCGGGGGCGGCCGGAGCGCCGGCCGGAGCTGCGGGGGTGGCCGGAGCGGCTGCGGCCGGCGCCGCCCCCGTGACCGGTGGTGCGGCCGTCGACCTCCTCGTCGCCGCGGGCGCCGTCGCCGCGACAGGAGTCCCCACCGGTGCGGGCGCGGCCGGCCCCGCTGCCGGTGCGGGCGCGGGAGCCGTGGCGGGCACTGGTGCGGCCGCCGGTGCGGGCACGGCCGCCGGAGCGGGGACGACCGGCACGGCTGCCGGTGCGGGGGCGGCTGCGGGAGCCGCTGGGGCGGAAGCCGGCGCGGCCGGCACGGGAGCCGCGGGGGCCGGAGCCGGTGCGGGAGCGGGCGCGGCGGCCGGCGCGGGCGCAGGAACAGGGGCGGGAGCCGCAGCGGGCGCAGGAGCCGAAGCGGGCGCAGGAACAGGCGCGGGAACCGCAGCGGGCCCGGGAGCCGGCGCAGGCACAGGAACAGGCGCAGGCACAGGAACAGGCGCGGGCGCAGGGACAGGAGCCGGTGCGGGAGCGGGCGCGGCGGCCGGCCCGGGAGCCACAGCGGGCGCAGGAGCCGGAGCGGGCGCAGGAGCGGCTGCCGCCGCTGGCGCGGCGGCTGTGCCGGACGCGGCCGGGGCGCTGCCACCCCCCACCGGGATCACCCCGCTCGAGGACCTGACGCCCCGTGTCCCCCGCGTCCCGCCGGAAGTCGGTGTCACACCGCCCGCCGAGGAAAGCACCGAACGCGCCAGGCCCCGCGCCTCGGACGCCGCCGCGAACCGGTACGTACCCGCGCGGGCCGGTGAAGTGCCCCGGCGGGACGGAACGCTCAGCCCCGTCGTGTCCCTGCTGCTGCTTCTTCTGCCCGCGGTGGCCGTGGTCGTACTGGCAGGGCGCCGGCTATGACCGTACGGCCGCCCCGCCACCCGAACGTGAGGGCATCATGAATCATGTGTTCGAGATGCTGGCCCTGGGGCTGCTGGCCGCGCTGCTCGCCGTGGCGGCGGTGGTCCTGTGGCGGCACTTCCAGCCCGTCGACTGCGACGACGACGAGGAAGGCGCGGACGCCGCCGAGTACATGTCGATGATGATCGCCCTGCTGTACGCGCTGCTCCTCGGTCTGGCCCTGGTCACCGTGTGGGAGATGAGGAGCGGTGCCGAGGGCCACACCTCCACCGAAGCGGGCGCCCTGCACCAGATCACGGTCCTCTCCGAGGGCATGCCGGTGGCCCAGGCTGAGCGGATCGACGTCCTGGCCGAGCGTTACGCCACCCATGTGGTCCAGAGCGAATGGCCGAGGATGCACGAGCACGGGCCGCTGGGCGACCCCGGCTGGTCCCTGGTGCGGCAGCTGCGCGCGACGGCCGCCGCCCCGCCCGACGCGACCCCGTCGCAGCAGGCGACGGCCGGGGAACTGCTCGGCCAGCTCGCCCTGCTGGACGACGCCCGCCGGGGCCGGGAGGCGATCGCGCAGGAGACGCTGTCACCGGTGCTGTGGGCCGGGATGGTGATCGGGGCGATCCTGAGCTTCTGCATCCTGTTCTTCTTCGGGATCGGGCGCAGGATCAGCCACCTGGTGATGGTGATGGGCATGGTCGGGCTGACCGTGTTCCTCGGCCTGCTCATCCACTACCTGTCCACGCCCTTCGGCGAGGTGATGGGGGTGAGCCCCGACCCGTTCACGCGTTACTTCCCCCAGGCGGCCGCGCGGCGGTAGCCGGGGCGCACCCAGGTCCTCACCCCCTCCGGGTGCCGTCCTTGCGCAGGAAGCGGCGCAGCTCCGGAAGCGGCCAGGTGTTGATGACGTCGTCCTTCGTCAGCCATCCGCGCTGGGCCGTACCGACTCCGTAGCGCAGGTACGGCAGGTGGGTGACGGCGTGCGCGTCGGAGTCGACGGCGAACTTCACGCCGTACCGCTTGGCGCGCAGGACGAGCTCGTCGGACAGGTCCAGCCGCTCGGGGTGCGCGTTGATCTCCAGGGCGGTGCCCGTCCTGGCGCAGGCCTCGAAGACCGCGTCGAGGTCGGCGTCCACGCCGGGCCGCTTGCCGATCCGGCGCGTGGTCGGGTGGCCGATCACCGCGACGTTCGGATGCTCACAGGCGCGTACCAGGCGGCGGGTCATGTCCTGCCGGCTCTGATCGAAGTGTGAGTGGACGGACGCCACGCACAGGTCGAAGCCGTCCAGGAAGTCCTCGGGCCAGTCGACCTCCCCCCGTGGGTCGATGTTGAGCTCCGTGCCGTGCAGCAGGCGCATCCCGTGGTGTCTGCCGTCGAGCTCGCGCACCCGCTCGCGCTGCGCGAGCATCTTCTCGTCGGTCATGCGCTGCATGAAGAGGTTCGGGGCGTGGTCGGTGACGGCGTAGTAGGCGTAGCCCCGCTCCGCGGCGGCGGCGACCATCTCCTCCAGCGGGGCGATGCCGTCGGTGAGGTCGGTGTGGGTGTGCAGGTCGCCCTTGATGTCGCGGTCGGTGACCAGATCGGGCAGTGCGTCCCGCAGTCCGGCCGCGATCTCGCCCCGGTCCTCGCGCAGTGCCGGCGGTATCCAGGGCAGGCCGAGACGGGTGTAGATCTCCTCCTCCGTCTCCGAGGCGACCAGGTCGCCGCTCCCGGCGTCGAAGAGCCCGTACTCGGAGAGCTTGAGCTTGTGGCGCACGGCGATCTCGCGGGTGCGGATGTTGTGCGCCTTGGATCCGGTGAAGTACTGGAGCCCCGCTCCCCAGGAGGCGCGGGGCAGCACGCGCAGGTCCACCTGGAGTCCCTTGGTGGTGCGGACGGACGCCTTCTTCTCGCCCCGCGCGATGACCTCGGCGGTGGTCGGGAGGCCGGCGAGCGCGGCCATGAAGGGCGCCGACCGGTCGGCCGCCACCAGGATGTCGATGTCCCCGATCGTCTCCCGCATACGGCGCAGCGACCCCGCGAAGGCGCACCGGTCGCAGCCGGGGATCCGGGACAGCTCGGCGACGATCTGCTCGGCGGCGTCCATCGCGGCGTTGATGAGGACCCGGCCGGCGCCGGCCCTCTGCATCAGCGCGATGCCGTGGAGGATGTTGGCCTCGGTCCTCTCGCCGAAGCCCTTCAGGTCGCGCAGCCGCTCCTGGTGGATGGCGTCGAGCAGCTGGTCAACGGAGGTGACGCCCAGCTCCTCGTGGAGCGCCATGGCCTTCTTGGGCCCCAGGGTGGGTATGGCGATCAGTTCGCGTACGCCGGCGGGCACCGCCGCCCTGGTCTCCTCGATCGTGGGGACCCGGCCGGAGCTCAGGTACTCGGCCACCTTGTCGGCGATCGACCTGCCGACATGGGGGATGTCCAGCAGGCCCCTGGCGTCGAGCGTGGCGACGTCGGCGCGGTGACCGGCGATGGCGCGCGCGGCCTTCTCGTAGGCGCGCGCCTTGAAGGCGTCACCGCCGGTGATCGCGATCAGGTCGGCGTACTCCTGGAGCAGCGCCGCGACCTCGTCGTTGGCCCGGGCCATACCTCCAGGGTGCGCCCGCCCGGCCGAGCGGGCACACCCTGGTCGTCCCGTCGGCTAGGGAGCCATCTCGTACGCCCCGGACAGCGCCTCCACCCGCTCCCAGACGCGCGCCGACCGGGCCTCGTCCACGACCGGGCGCCGGACCGCGCCCAGCGCCCAGCGCTGCTGCTCCTCGGTGGCGGAATCCTTGCCGTGCAGCTCGACGGCGTGCGCGGAGAAGTCGCGTACGAGGACGGCGAACAGCTCGTCCAGCACGTCCTCGTCCAGGCCGGTCAGGCGCGCCTGCTCCAGGATCAGCTGGCCGTGGACGACCAGCGCGAAGAGCTGGCCGACGGCGAGGAGGAGATCGAGGTCCCGGCTCTGCTCCTCGTCGGGTGCGGCGGTGGTGACGAACGCGCACAGGGCGTCCGCCTGCTCCCGGAAGCGTCCGACGTTGGGCACCCCGGCGTAGGCGTCGTAGGCGGCGCGCCAGTCGTGGAAGCGTACGGAGCCCAGGCCGCGGGCCGGCCCCTGCCGGAAGAGGAAGTCGTCGTCCGCGGCGTCGAGACGGGTGGGGACGGGCGCGTAGTCGGCCGGGTCCAGGAGGTGGTTGCGCATGAACTTGAGGATCAGGGCGAGGTTGACGTGCACCGTGCCCTCCAGCTTGGGCAGCCCCCGGATCTCGACGGCGGCCTGGGCGAAGTAGTTGTCCTTCTCGAAGCCCTTGGCGGCGATGACGTCCCACATCAGGTCGATGACCTTCTCGCCCTCCGTGGTCACCTTCATCTTCGTCATCGGGTTGAAGAGCAGGTAACGGCGGTCGTCGGGCCCGGCGGTGCGGAAGTAGTCGACGGCACGGTCGCTGAACAGCTTCATCCCGACCAGGCGGACGTAGGCGTCGGTCAGCTCACGGCGCACGTGGGGGAAGGCGGTGACGGGGCGGCCGTAGAGGACGCGGTTGTGGGCGTGGGTGACGGCCTCGTACATCGCGTGCTCGCAGATGCCGATGGAGGCGGTGCACAGGTTGAACTTGCCGACGTTGACGGTGTTGAGGGCGGCGTCGAAGGCGGCGCGGCCGGTGTGCAGGACGTCCTCGGCGGCTACGGGATAGTCCTCCAGCCGGAACTCGCTGACGTACTTGGAGGAGTCGACGACGTTCTTCACCAGGTGGTACGCCGGGTGGCGGCTGTCGGCGGCGAAGAAGACGTAGCCGTCGGGGCCCTCGACGTCGGTGCGGCGGCCGAAGACGGAGACGAGCCCGGCGGCGTTGCCGTTGCCGATGTAGTACTTGGAGCCGGTGGCCCGGAAGCCGCCCTCGCCGTCGGGCTCCAGCAGCATGTCGGTCGAGTAGATGTCGGCGCCGTGCGCCTTCTCGGACAGGCCGAAGGCGAACACCTCGCCCTGGTCCAGCAGCTCGGCCGCGCGGGTGCGGGCGGCGGCGTTGTCGCTCTGCCAGACGGGGCCGAGGCCGAGGATGGTGACCTGCCAGGCGTACCAGTAGTCGAGCCCGTAGAAGCCGAAGATCTCGTTGAGGGCGGCGATCCGGGCGGTGTCCCAGCGCTTGGCGCCCTGGCCGCCGGAGTGCCCGTCGGCGGCGGACGCGGGGGTGAGGAAGGTCGCGAACAGGCCCTCCTTCGCGGAGAAGGCGAGGAAGTCCGCGAGCCAGGCGCGGGAGCGGTAGTCCTCGATCAGCCTGCGCTTGCCGCGCTCCTCGAACCAGTCGACGGTGGCGCGCAGCAGCCTGCGGGTCTCCGGGTCGAAGTGCGCCGGGTCGTAGGTGCGCGGGTTGAACAGCAGCGGGTCGGCCATGGGTGTCCGCCTTTTCTGAGGATCGGGGTCGGGGATCGGGGTCGGGGGTGGTGGAGGCGCTGGGGCGGCCCGCCGGAACCGGCGGGCCGCTCAGGGCCGGGCGCCCAGCCGGTGCAGGGTGTCGAGCACGTCGTCGAGCCAGGCGAGCATCATCCGCTCGTACGCGATGCCGCCGCGCAGCACGACGTGTTGCAGCTCCCGCCCGGCGTCGGGCTGCCCCGGTGCGCCGGGCGGTACCGGCGCGTCGGGTCCGGTGAAGTCGCGCAGCTCCCCGGCGAGGTAGCGGGTGAGCCGGTCGCCGTGTGCCCGCCGGTGCCGCTCGACCTCCTGGATCAGCGCGGCCGGGTCGTCGAAGGCCGCGCCGCGGATCTTCACGGCGAGGTCGTGCCGGACGCTCTCCAGCTCGATCGGCTCGTGCAGCCACTGGGAGAGGGCGGCCCTGCCGAGGGCGGCGACCGAGTACTCCTTCTTGTCCGGCCGGGCCCGCTGGGGCACGTCGTGGACGTCGACCCAGCCGTCGGTCTCCATGCGCTTGAGGACGCGGTAGATCTGCTGGTGGGTGGCGGTCCAGAAGTACCCGATGGACCGCTCGAAGCGCCGGGCCAGCTCATAGCCGGAGCCCGGCTTCTCCAGCAGGGAGACGAGGATCGCGTGCTCGAGCGCCATACCCCGATCCTTCTATGCAACTCGTTGCATAGACAAGCGGCGCCGCCCGGATGAGACACGGCTCACCCCGAGCCGTACCGGGCGGCGCCGCTCGCCGGCCGGGGTCAGCCGTGGACGCGCTCCCCCGGCTTGTGCACCACGCCGAGCCGGAAGCCCGTTCCCAGGGCCCGGTCACCGCTGCACGCGGCCTGCTGGGTGCCGCTGGTCGTGGACAGCAGGCAGAAGTCGGCGACGAACAGGGCGCGGTGCGAGACGAGGATGCTGTAGCTGCCCTGTCCGGCGGCCCGGGCGGACGGCGCCGCGGCCGCGACCTGCTGGCGCGGCTGGATCTCCCCGGCCGGGGCGGCGTGGGCGGGTGCGGACGCCAGGGAGGCGGCAACGGCGGCCGTGGGAGCGAGCAGGCGGGCGACGGTGTTCATGAACATCGGGGAAGGTCCCTTTCCGTGGGTGGTGGTGTGTGCGCTGCTTGCTGAGCCGTCCGGCCGTCGGCGGGTCAACTGCCCTCGCCGACGACGACGTTGACCGTGGAGTACTGGCGGCGCAGGGCCTTGAGCGGCTGGTACTCGGGGGCGTCCCAGAACGCGCGTACCGCTTCCCGGGTGGGGAACTCGTGGACGACGAGGGTCGAGGGACGCCAGTCGCCTTCCAGTACCAGGCAGTTGTCGTCGGTGACGATGTTGCGTCCGCCGGCCTTTTCGATCAGCGGGGTCACGGCGTCGACGTACCGCTGGAAGCCGGCCGGGTCGTCGATGTCGAGATCGATCACTACGTACATGCTCATGGCGCGGTCCTCCGAGAGGGTTGTCGGCTGTTCGGTGATCCGACCGTAAGGCGCCGCTTCCAGGGGCTTCCATGCGTCACACGCCGAGGAACATGTGCCGTCGTCCGGGCCCCGGGACGCGCGGTAGGTTCCCGGGAATGGACGTGCTGAGCGATGTGGTCACGACGATGAAGACCGGCCGCGCCAAGGTCACCCGGTCCCGGTACACCGGCCGGTGGGGCAGCCGCTACGGCCCCTATCCGGGCGCCGGTTTCCACGTCGTGCTCGGCGGTGCCTGCTGACTCGTACCTCCCCGGGGCGCACCGCTCCGGCTCACCACCGGCGATGTCGTCTTCCTGCCCCGCGGGGCCGTCCACGGCATCAGCCACAGTCCCGACCGGACCCTGGAGCAACTGCCCCGGGACCGGACCGGCACGGACGGGCCGGGCCTGGTCACCCATGTCGGCACCGAGCCCGGGGACGGCCCCGCCGCCGAAGCGCCCGGGGAGCGGACCCTGCTGCTCTGTGGCGCCTACCGGCTCAACCGCGACACGGTGCATCCCTTCCTGCGCGGTCTGCCCGACGTCATCCACCTCCCCGCGCGGCTCGGCCACCACACGCAACTGCGCTCGGCCGTCGAGCTGTTGAGCAGCGACGCCACCGAGGACCGGCCCGGAACGGATGTGGCGCTTCCGGCCCTGTTGGACCTGCTCATCGTCTACACCCTGCGCTCCTGGCTGGAGACGCAGTGCCCGGACGAGGCCGGGGGATGGTGCGCGGCTCTCAAGGACCCCGCCCTCGCCGCCGCCCTGGACCGGATCCACCGCGATCCTGGGCACTCCTGGACCGTGCGGGACCTGGCCGCGTCGGTCGGCCTGTCCCGTACGACCTTCGCGGCCCGGTTCCTTGCCTGTGTCGGCCAGTCCCCGATGGCCTATCTCACCTGGTGGCGGCTGAGCACCGCCTCACGCCTGCTGCGCGAGACCGGTGCGCCGCTGGCGGCGGTCGCCCGCCAGGTGGGTTACGCCTCCGAGTTCGCCTTCGCCCACGCCTTCAAGCGGGAGTTCGGTACCGCGCCCGGCGCGTTCCGCAAGGAGCACGGCGCCCTGCACGAGCCGCGCTCGGCGACCCGCTGACACCGGCGCGCGGCCCGGCCCCGCGGCTCCTGCGGACACCCGGGCCGGCGCGGGCTCGGGTCAGACGACGGTGGCGGGGTCGGTGTTGGCGCCGCACAGGACGACCGCCACCCGCTCGCCCGCGGTGGTGGCGTAGCGGCCGCTGGTGAGGGCCGCCAGGGCGGTGGCGGCCCCGTGCTCCACCACGATGCGGTGGTTCTCCCACAGCTCGTGCCTGGCCCGCACGATCTCCTCGTCCGACACCAGCAGCGAGGTGACGCCGGGCCGCTGTGCGGCCGTCACGGCCATCCGGCTGGCGCGGGTGGCTCCCAGCGAGTCGGCGGCCACCGAGTCGACCGGCACGTCGACGGGTTCTCCCGCGTCGAGAGCCGCGTTCAGGGCGCGGCACCGTTCGGGCTCGACCGCCACGACCCGGATGCCGCGCTCCGCCGCCGCGCTCGCGACACCGGAGAAGAGGCCACCGCCGCCGACCGCGACGACCACGGTGTCCACACCGCCGGGCACGGCCGCCGTGATCTCCGGCAGCAGGGTTCCGGCGCCGGCGGCGATCAACGGGTGGTCGTAGGCGTGCGACTGGAGGGCGCCGTGCTCGGCGGCGTACGCGCGGGAGGCGTCGAGGGCCTGCGCGTACCGGTCGCCGACCAGGCACACGCGTGCCCCGTAGCCGCGTAGCCGCTCGACCTTCACCCGGGGCGCGGTCTCGGGCAGGAACACGGTGGTCGGATACCCGGCCCGGGTGGTGGTGGCCCAGGCGCAGGCCAGCCCGGCGTTCCCCCCGGAGGCGATGACCACGCCCGCCTCGGGCATGGCGCCGGCGTCCGCGTGGGCGAGGGCGAAGTTCAGCGCTCCCCTGGCCTTGAACGAGCCGGTGTGCTGCATGAACTCCAGCGCCAGGTACACCTGTCCCTCCCCCGGAACGCCGGGTCCGAGCGGGCTGAGGGACACCGGCCGCACCAGGCCCTCGACGCGCTCGCGGGCCTGGGCGACCAGCCGGTGGTCCAGGACATCGGCGGTACCGGCGGGAATGCCGGGGGGCATAGCGGCTCCTCACGCTCCGGGCGGGTCGGTCGGCTCCAGTAGATCACCCGGGCGGGCCCGTCGTCAGGCCCCCGGGGAGCGGAGCCGCCCCGCCGCTCCGGCGGGGGCGGGCCGCCGCCGCGACGGCGACGCACCGCACCCGGGTACGGGGTGCGCGGAGGCAGGCCGAGGGGGGACTGCGGAGCGCCGGCTGGCGCCGGTCAGCGGTCGACGGACAGCCGCCCGGTGGCCGTCTCGATGTCGGGGTACAGGGTGAGCACCTGGTCGAGGCCGACGATGCCGAGGACGCGCGCGGTGTTGTCGGGGACCGCGGCCAGTGCGATGTCCGCCCGTGCGGCGGTCGCGTGGTTCCGGGCGACGATGAGGGCGGTGATGCCACTGGAGTCGCAGAAGCCCAGCCGCGACAGGTCCAGGACCAGGAGCCGGCCCGGTTCCAGGCGGAGTTGTTCCACGGCTTGGCGCAGGCGGGGGGCGCTGTTGTAGTCCAGGTCGCCGGCGACTTCCAGTACGGGACCGGTGCGGGCGTCTCGGGTGGTGATCGTCAGCGAGCTCATGTGAGGTCTTCGGTCGCGGGGGCGGGGGCGGAAAGAGCGGGGACTCCGAGGGCGAGCAGGGCGGTGTCGTCGTCGAGGCCGTCGCCGAATCCATTGAGCAGACCGGTGAGGCCGGCGATCACTTCGTCCGCCCCGGCGGGGGCCAGGCCGGCGGCGAAGTCCCGCAGGGCGTCGTCGCCGTACAGCTCGCGGCCCGCTCCGGTGCGGGCTTCGGTGAGGCCGTCGGTGTACAGCAGCAGGGTGTCCCCGGGGCCCAGGGTGGTGCGGGCCGGGGTGAAGCGCGGTTCGGGCAGGATACCGACGAGGAGGCCGCCGGGGGTGGGGAGGTAGTCGGCCCGGCCGTCCGCGCGGAGCAGCAGTGCCGGCGGGTGACCACCCGAGGCCAGGTGGACGTCGACGCTGTCGCCCCGGGGGTCCAGGACCCCGAAGATGGCGGTGCAGTAACGCGGGTCGTCGCCGTTGTACCGCTCGTTGAGCACGGTGTTCAGGGTGGCCAGCGCCGCGACCGGGTCCGGGTCGTGGAGGGCCGCGGCCCGCAGCGTGTAGCGGGTCAGGGAGGTGACCGCGGCGGCCTGCGGGCCTTTGCCGCAGACGTCGCCGAGGAAGAACGCCCAGCGCCGGCCGTCGAGCGGGAACAGGTCGTAGAAGTCGCCGCCGAGCCGGTCCGGGGAGGCCGTGTGGTAGTGCGAGGCCGCCTCCATCCCGGGCACGGCGGGCAGGGTGGCGGGCAGCAGACTCTGCTGGAGCACGGCCAGCGCCTCCTGGAGCCGCTCCCGGTCGGCCTCCGCCTGCTTGCGTGCCTCTTCGGCCACCCTGCGGCCGCGCAGCAGTTCCGTCTCGTAGGCGCGGCGGTCCCGGGCGTCGAAGACGGTGGTGCGGATGAGTACCGGTTCGCCGTCGCCGGTGGTCTTCACGGTGGAGGTGACCAGGACCGGCAGCCGGGCGCCGTCGGACGCCTTGAGCTCCAGCGCGATCTCGCTGATCCTCCCCTGCATGCGCAGGAGGGGTGCGAAGTGGGTCTCGTGGTAGAGCTTGCCGCCGACGGTGAGCAGGTCGGCGAAGCGCTTACGGCCCACGACGTCCTGGCGGGCCAGGCCGAGCCAGCTCAGAAGGGTGTCGTTGATCTTGGCGATGGTGCCGTCCATGAGGGTGGACAGGTATCCGCAGGGCGCGGACTCGTACAGTTCCTCGGCGCTGTCCTCCAGCAGGGCGGTGAAGGCCGCGTCAGTGGCGCTGCCGCCCTCCCTGGGCTGGTCGGGGCCGTGCGCCGTGCAGCTCATCACCGTTGGTCCCGCACGAACGCGATGATCGCCTCAGCGGTGGCCTCGGGGGCGCTGAGCTGCGGGCAGTGACCGTTGGCGTCCAGGGTGACCAGCCGGCTGCCGGGAATCGCGGCGTGGACGAAGGCGCCGACCTCGGGCGGTGCGATGACGTCCTGGCTGCACTCCAGCACCAGGGTCGGCAGCTTCACCGCCTTGAGGTCCTCGCGGCTGTCGGAGAGGAAGGTGGTGCGCGCGAAGACACGGGCGATGTCGGGGTCCGTGGCGCAGAAGCTGTTGGTCAGCTCCTCCCCGAGCTCGGGCCGCTCGGGGTTGCCCATGATGACCGGGGCCATGGTCGCCGACCAGCCCAGGTAGTTGGACTCCAGCGACTCCAGGAGCTCGTCGATGTCATCGGCGCTGAAACCGCCCCGGTAGCTCTCGTCGTCGATGTAGCACGGTGAGGGGCCGACCATGACGAGGGAGGAGAAGCGCCGCGGCGCGGCCTCGGCGGCGAGCACGCCCACCATGGCGCTGACCGAGTGGCCGACGAAGACCACGTCCCGCAGATCCAGCTCGTCGCATATCTCGACCACGTCACGGGCGTAGCCGTGCAGCGAGGCGTAGCGCTCCTCGCTCCACGACGAGTGGTCGGAGCGGCCCGATCCGACGTAGTCGAACAACACCACCTGGTACTGCTCGGCCAGCACGGGGGCCACCAGCCGCCACATGTTCTGATCGCAGCCGAAGCCGTGGGCCAGCATCAGCACGGGCCCGCCCGGCTGCCCGGTCACCGTCACATTGTTCCTGCTGCGAATGTCCATGAGGGACATCCTCCCACTCCGCCGCCGTCGCCCTTCCCGGCCCGTGCCCCCGTGCGGCCGCCGGCCCCCGGTCAGGGGCGCGGGCGGCCACACGCACGGGGCGCCCCGGCCGGGGCCCAGCCGCTCAGTACGCGGTGTCCTCGTCCCGCTCGGCGGGCAGGTCGTCCGGTACGACGTGCATGGCGGCTTCCTCGGCGCCGGCGGCCCCCGCGTCGATGCCCTGGTCGTCCGCCACCAGCTCCCCGGTGGTGTCGGGGTGCGCGCCCTGGTCGGGGGCCGTCAGCCGGCCGGCGCGTTCGCCGCCCACCTCCCCGTCGATCAGCTCGCCGTCACCCCCCGGCAGGTCGCCCAGGCCGTCGCCGACCGGCGGCGTGACGTCGGGCACTTCCTGGGCCAGTCGCTCGTCCAGGCTCTCACCGTCGTGCTGTTCGGCGGCCGTCGTGCCGTGCTTCGTGACACCCAGCGGCTTCTCCGGGGGCGAGTAGCCCTCGTCCAGCATGTCGTCGTAGGTGCGCTCCCCCAGCGCGTCCTGGAGGTCGAGCGGCGCCCCGTCCTCCTGCTCCTCGTTCGTGCCAGTGGGCTGGTAGACGTCATCAGCCATCCGGTCCTCACTCATGGTCACTCCTCGCTACCCAACGGTGGCAGCCGCTTCGCTGTCCTGTCTCCGGGTTTCCACTGATGAGGCGATCAAGCCACCTCACTGTCGCCGGTGCCCGACCGGTCCCCCGGACGCCGGGCCGACGGAGTGCGCTCGCACCGGGTGCCGCCGCCGCCCGGCGGCCCCGGGGACGGCGGGCGAGGCGACCGGCCGGGCCGGGTGCGCCGGCCCCGGGTGACGGCGTCCGCCGACGGCGTCCTCTCACCGTGCGTGCGCCGCGGTGGGACGGGCATGGGCCACCTGGCCCCCGTGGCGGACGGGCACCGGCCACCGGGCGGCCGCGGTGGGACGGGCACCGGCCACCGGGCCGGCAGCCGCCGGCCCGGTCCTTACCCGCTCAGGCGAGTTCCGAGGCGTAGGGCGGCTGCGCCCCGGGCCGGGTGCAGGTGATCGCCGCCGCCCGAGCCGCGTAGCCGAGGATGTCGCGCCACCGCTCCACGGTGAGCTCCGGTGCGGGGGTCAGGGCGCCGTGGGTGCCGAGCCTGTGCAGCAGGGCCGCGTTCACGGTGTCTCCCGCGCCGATGGTGTCCACGACCGCCACCGGCTCGCCGGGGAGGGAGAGCGTGAGGCCGTCCCGGGTCAGCACGGTCAGTCCCCGGCTCCCCCGGGTGAGCACCACCGCGTACGGCCCGGCGGTCAGCCACTCCTTGACGGCGGTGGCCGGGTCGTCCGACGGCGCCAGCCAGGCGGCGTCCTCCTCGGAGAGCTTCAGCAGGGAGACATCGGGCAGCCAGGAGCGGAAGCGGGCCCGGTAGGCGTCCGGGTCGGCGATCAGATCCGCCCTGATGTTGGGGTCGAGGGCGATGAACAGGCCACGGCGGGACTCCCGACGCATCAGCTCCTCGTAGGCGCCGGCCCCTGGGTCGAGCACGAGGGAGAGGGTGCCGAAGGAGACCGCCCGGGCCGTCCCGGGCAGCGCGGGCGGCAGCCGGAAGAGGCGGTCCGCGGTTCCTTCCGCGTGGAAGCCGTACTCCGCGGAGCCGTCGGCGCCGATGTGGGTGACCGCGAGTGTGGTCGGTTCGGGTCCTCGCTGGACCAGGGAGGTGTCCACCCCGTCCGCCGCCAGGCCCCGCAGCAGCGCTTCCCCGAAGTGGTCGGTGGACAGGCGGGAGCAGAAGGCGGCCGGCGAGCCGAGGCGGCCCAGCGCGACGGCGGTGTTGTACGGCCCGCCGCCGCGCTTGGGCAGGAGCGCGGGCAGCTCGTCGGCGGCCGGCCCGGCGGGGACCAGGTCGATGAGGGCTTCGCCGGCGACGACGATCATGGTTCGAGTCCCTCCAGGACGGCGCGGACGGCGGCGCGTGGGGTGGGGCGCACGAAGCGGGTGCCGTTGACGACGTGCGAGACGGTGGCCACCGGCACGACGGCGCGCCCCACCGGATCGCTCATCGTCGGCATCGCTCCCGGCCCTCCCGCCACGCCCCGCCACCCGCCCTCCAGGTGCCGCCAACCGCCGAACCTACCGCACCAGGTTTCTCGCTTGAGCGCTCGCGTGCTCGTGCACGCCGTCGGTGCTGTCCACCGTGATCCACGACGACGACCACCCACCGCCACGGGCCGGTGGACACCGGGCGGGCCCTGACCGCCGGCGACCGCGACCGCACCGCGGTCAGGGGCGTCGTCCATCCGCACAGGCGGGTGGCGCGCCGGTACGCGGTGGCCGTCGCCGAGCGGGGCGCGGACGGGCGCCGGCGAGCCGCGCGCCCCGCTCAGGGCCGGCGTCCCGCTCAGGGCCGGCGTCCCTCCCGGCAGGTCCCTCCCGGCCGGGAGGGACGCCGGCGGGCTGCGGCGGGGTGGCGACCGGGGCCGGCGGACCGGGAGGGGGTTCGTCGGCGGAGGGCCGCGCACCACGGTCCACGGCCCCGTCCCGGCCGGGGCGGCGTCCGGCGACCACCACGAACGTGACGCTGATCAGCAGGGACCAGGCGCCGATCTTCATCAGCGAGACCGGTTGCCAGCCGTCCAGCTGGTCCGGGTAGCTCCACGCGCCGGCGCGGGTGGCGGCGTTCTCGGCGACCCACAGGAAGAACCCGATCAAGGTGAAGGCCAGGGCGAGCGGCATACGGTACCGGCGCCTCCCCACCGCGTACCCGACCCGGGTGCCGGCGGTGGCCAGCAGCATCAGGGCGGCGAGCACCCACCGGGCGTCGGGCAGCCAGTGGTGGCTGAAGAAGTTGGCGTACACGGCGGCCGTCAACGGCACCATCAGGCGCGGCCGGTAGCCGGTGAGCTCGATCGACATCAGCCGCCAGGCACGGCAGACGTAGCTTCCGACCGCGGAGTAGAGGAAACCGCCGTACAGCGGCACACCGGCGATCTTGGTGACGGCGTCCTCGGGATAGCTCCAGGAGCCCAGCCGCACCTTCACCAGCTCGAACAGCAACCCGATCACATGGCAGGCGGCGATCACCGCGGTGTCCCGGGCGGTGTCCCAGTCCAGGCGCCGGGCCACCACCGTCAGCAGGATCCCGTAGACCAGGAGCAGGTCGTAACGCGCCACGGGGAGCCGCGGCAACAGGCCGGACACGGCCACGCCCGCCACCAGCGCCACCGCGAAGGAGCAGCAGCGCGCCTGCTGCCACCCGAAGAGGACGAATTGCCGAACCGCGTGTTGGATGGACGTCACACGGTCAGGACGAACCCGTCGGTGACGACGGTTGCAGTGTGAGGTGGTGCCGCTCATGTCGCCGCTCATGTCGCCGTCCGGCGGGCTGGAGGTGGCCGTACTGGTCGGGTTGCAGGCCTCCGGGAAGTCGGCCTTCTACGCGCGGTGCCTCGCCGGCCGCTGCGCGCTGGTGAGCAAGGACCTCTTCCCCCGAGGCGCCCGCAACAAGCAGCGGCGCCAGATGCGCCTGGTGGCGCAGGCGCTGGCCGCCGGCCGGTCGGTGGCGGTCGACAACACCAACCCGTCACCGCTGGAGTGGGGGCCGTTGGTGGCAGCGGGCCACGACCACGGGGCCGTCGTCACGGCGTACTGGTTCCCAGCCGACCCCGTCGGCTCCCTGCGGCGCAACGCCGCGCGGGAGGGCCGCGACCGCGTCCCTGACGTCGGTGTCCTCGCCACGCTCGGGCGGCTGCGCCAGCCGTCGCGCCGGGACGGTTTCGACACCGTGCTGGAGGTGCGGTTCGACGGCCATGGCGGCTTCCTGGTGCGTCAGGCGCCGGACGAGCGGCGGTGAGCGGGGGCGGTGAGCCGGTGGGGTCCGCCGCACGGGCGGGCCGCGCGGTCACCGGCACACCGTGAGCACCCCCCTCTCCTGTCCGGGCGCGGCGGGCGGCGCCGCGGCCTCGGCGGTGCCGGGCAGCCGGGGAACCGTCCCGGGGCCCAGCAGCAGGCCGAGCAGCACGGTGACCGCTTCGGACTGGAGCGTACGCGCGGCCCGGCGCAGGCGATGGGAGTGGCTGACCGGCAGGGAGAGCGCCAGGCACTGCGCCTCGGGTCCGGGCGTGATGGGAACCGCCGCGCAGACGTTGCTCAGCGCGTACTCCTGGAAGTCGTAGACCGGGGCCGCGGGCGGCCTGGTGTCGAGCTGGTGGAACAGGGCGCGCTCACTGGTGATGGTGTGGGAGGTGAGGCGCGCGATGCGGTGACGGGACAGGTGTTCCTTGCGGTCGTCGTGGTCGAGCTGGGTGAGCAGACACTTGCCCAGGGCGCTGGCGTGGGCGGTGTATCGGAAGTCGACCCATTCCACGACCTTGGGCGCGGCGGGCCCGTCGGCGTACTGCGTGATGACCACTTCGCCGTCGGTGTAACGGCCGAGGTACACGGCCGCGCCGAGCGTGTCGCACAGCAGGGTCAGGGTCTGCCGCAGGTGGCTGCCCGCGCCCGTGCCCGTATCCGCCGCGCCGACGAGGTCGAGGGTCGGCCCGGCGGCATAGGCGTCGGGGCCGACGGGCGCGACCAGGTTCGCCCGCACCAGTGAGGCCAGCGCCTCGGCGAGGAGCAACTGCGGCAGGCGCGTCTCGCGGGCGATCTGGACGCGGCCGACACCGCCGGAGTGGCGGGCGACGGTCTCCAGTACCCGCAGTGCCCGGTGCAGGGACACGTGCGCCGGGGGCGCCGGCGGTGCGGCGGGGATCTGCTGGGCGGCGTGGGTCAGGGAAGGCGCGCGCAGGGCGGCGGGCGACCAGGCGTTCGCGTCGCGGGCGAGGTTCACCGGGATCAGCCGGGCGCGCCGGGCCAGCGCGGCGGCCAGCCGCGGGCTGGGCAGGAGCACTTCGCCGAGGTCGGGGTCCTCCGTGGGCACCAGTGCCCCCACCGGCCGCCCGAGCAGCCGGGGCAGTGAGCGCCGCGGGCCGGCCGGCGGCCGGGGCGGCCGGGGGGCGGCGGCGTCCAGGAAGGTCAGGTCCTGGGTGGTGATGGGCGGCGTGGTCCAGATGACCGAGGCGCCCAGCGCGTCCTCCAGGTGGGCGGGCAGGTCCGGCAGGTCCGGCAGGCCCGTGTCGGGGCTCAGGCGGGACGCCTGGTGGTGCCAGTGGCGTGCCGTCGTCACCTCGGCGCGGGCAAGGTGCAGCAGGTAGAGGCAGCGGGCGGCGGTCCGCGACCCGGCCCCCGCGGCGTACTGCAACCAGAACTGGGCTCCCTCCGTCCGCCCGCCCAGGTGGAGGGCGCAGGCGAAGAGGAGGGCCGCCTCGCCGCTGTGGGGCCAGGACGACGCGTGCAGCGCCCGGGCGGTGAACTCGTGGCTGTCGACGACGCGCCAGGCCACGGCGTCCAGGCCGCGGGCCGCCCGTACGTGGCAGGCCGCGTCCAGCAGGAGCCGGGTGTCCTCACCGGAGGGCGCCTGCTGCGCGGGGACCGACGGCCCCCGGCCGGAGGTCTCCCGCGCGCGGCGGGCCACCGCGCCACGGATCCGGTCGGCCACCACCCGGCGGGCGATGCGGGTGAGCGCCGCCGACTCGTCGAAGAGGGCGTACTCGTCGGCCAGGACCTCGGCGTCCCGGAGGGCCGCGGCCACCTCCCGTGCCGCGCCCCGCGCGTCCCGTGCGCTGTCGCTCACCGGTCCACTCCCTCTCCAGGACCCCAGTCCACGCCGAGCCTGCGCGACAGCGCGCGCCGCGCGCCACGGATGTGGGAGCGGACCGTCGCGGGGGTGATGCCCATCATCCGCGCCGCGTCCTCGGGCTTGTGGCCCGCCAGGAAGACCAGCAGCACCACGTCGTACTGCCGCTCGGGGAGCTCCGCGACCGCCGTGTACAGCCCGAGCTTGGGCTCCTGCAGTTCCAGCCGCTCACGCGTGGTGCCGCGCAGCGCCGCGAACCAGGCGGTCTCCACCATCGCCGCCGGCCGGTCCAGAACGGCCAGCCGCCGCTGGACCGCTTCACGCAGCGCCGCCCAGGCGAAGGCCTGGGTGCTCGGCTCCCTGAGCGCCTCGTGCCACACCTTGAGCAGGAAGGTGAACACACCGTCGACGACCTCCACCGCGTCCCGGCGCGAGCCCAGTTGCAGATGGGCGTAGCGCAGGTAGGCGCGCACGTGGTGGTAGTGGAAGGCAGCGAAGTCGACCGGCAGCTCGCCGGCCAGCTCGCCGCTGACCGACCGGTCTCCCGAGGGGTCGAACTCGGCCTCGCTCATGTGCTCCCCCACGGGCGCCGCGCGCCCGCCCCGGCCGAGGCCCGTGCCTCCCGCCAGGGACGGGCTCCTCGCTCCGGCCGGTGCGGCTCAGGGCCCCGGCCGGCCGGCGGTACGGCTCCGGCCCGGCCGGCCCCGCCGAGCGGGCGCGGGAACGGCGAAGCCGCGCGGGTGGCGGCCTGCCGGGTGGCGGCTGCGCCTGCGGCCACGGCCACGGCCACGGCCACGGCCACGAGGGCGAGGGCGGCTGGGTCGACGGGTTCCACGTCGGCGCGATCCTTCCAGGAGGGTGGGTGGTGCCGGGCGTGCCTGCCCCAGTCCGGCCGCCGGAGAACACGTGGGTGCTCCCGCCCCCACTCAATCCCAAACAGCCGCCGCGTGCGGGCCTGTCGGGCACGGAAACCGGCGGAGCGGTAGCGCGCGACGGGCCGTGCCCCTCTGTTCGCGCGTTCACGCCCCTGGCGAGTGGGGTGGCCGCCCTGGCGCCGCCCTCGCTCTCGGCGCCGGGGCACGGGCGCGGAGCGAGGACGTCGGGGCGCCGTGCGCGTCAGGCGGCGCGGTCGGCCTGGTCGGGGACGACACTGCCGTCGGAGCGCCGGACCGGGACGCGCGAGCCGTCGGGGGCCGTGGCGCCGGTGGTCGAGCAGGGGTACGGACCGGCCTTGCGCGGCAGCGGGTCGATGAACATGGGGTTGGCCATCCAGCGGCCGTCGGCGTTGTCGTAGGCGCGGCACATCAGCTCGGACTTGTTGCGGTTGACGGCCAGGTGGGCACCGGTGGCGTCGCCGACGAAGGTCACATCGGTGTCGGCGTCACCCGCGCCCAGGGTGATGCGGTGGGCGGCGTCCTGCTGGCGCCAGGCGGCCGAGCCCTTGATCCCGAAGATCTCCTGGTTGATCACGCAGCGCTTGCCGTCCATGTACGGCAGGGCCGCGCCGGGTCCGTCGGCGACGCCGCCGCAGCCCTTGATCCGGGTGGTGAGGCGGCCGTGGTCGGTGATGGCGCGGATGCCGATGGTGTGTTCGCGGTCGATGCCCACACCGCCCGACCACGCCTCGGCGATCGGCTCGGCGGAGGCCGAGACGACGTAGACGTCGAAACCGGCGGCCTTGAGGGTGCGGATGAGGTCCTTCTGCTGCTCGTAGTAGCGGACGTATCCGGCGACGGTGTGGGTGCCGACGGTCTGCCGGCTGCCGACGGGCGCGGCGAGCTGTTCGGCGCGGGCCCGGCGGGCGAAGGAGGTCAGCGTGGCGGGGGTGTGGCCGGCGAACAGCTGCGGTATCCACGCGTAGGCGGGCACGGTACGCCGGTGGTTCCAGTCGCCGGTGAAGGCCGGCTCACCCGCCATGGTCCGCTCCTTCTCGCGGATCTCCATGATCTCGTCGGCGCAGTCGGTGTCGCGGGAGGTGGGCAGCGGCCTGCCGACGGGTACGGAGGCGCCGCACGCCGAGGAGAGGGCGTGGTCGGCGGCGGGGCTCAGCCACTTGTTCGTGCCCTGCCAGCTCGCCGGCCGCAGGATCTTGTCGTGCTTGAGCGCCCAGGCCAGAGTGGCGTCGGTGATGTCGTTCTTGACGACGGTGTTGTCCCAGTCGAAGGCGGCGACCGGACGGGTGCCGTGGTGCCGTCCCGAGCAGGTGCCGCGCTCGTCGATCGTCCTCTGGAGCCGTTCGCGGTTGTCGCCGTACCAGGGCAGGGCCTCGTCGAGCCGGGGACAGTACGCGCGCGGCGCACGGGACTGCGGGTCTGGGACGGGGGCCGCGACGGCGGGGACCGAGGCGGCGAGCGCCGCGGCGGCGAGGCCGACGACGATGGCGGACTTCGTGCGCATGTGCTCTTCCTGGTACGGGTCGGTTGGCCACCCCGGCCGGACGGACGGCCGTGGCGGCCCGGCCCGGCCCGGTGCTTCTCCATGGACCATACAACTGGTTTGCGCACGCCCCTGCGGCGCCCGCCCACACCGGACGGGCCACGGCACCGCCCGGACCGCCGGGCGGCCGACGGCCCGTCAACCGCGCCCATGGCCCGACCACTCGGCGTCGGGCCCGGTCAGCGGGGCGCGGTCGCGTCGGCACCCGGGGCGGCGTCCTCGTGTGGTGGTGGACGTCTCAACCGGTCGGGGCCGGCCACCGTGGCCAACGCCCCCGCTCGTCACCCGGCCGGCGCACATGGCCGAACCCGACGGGGCGGTCCACCCCCGGCGGCGGCAACGCGTTGGTATCGGCCCGACCCACAGATCCCTTGGGGGACACCACACTTGTCCGCGCACCGCACGACGGCGACCACCACCCGTGACTGGCCGTGGGGGGGACCCCACTTCGTGGACCGGTCACCGCCGGGCACACCGGTACTCCGCCGACAAGCGGGCGCCCCCGGCCGCGTCGCCCTCACCATCGACCGCGACGAACGGGACGCACCGGTCGCCGTCATCGCCGAGCAGCCGGCGCGGTGACGCGACACCCGGCCTCCGTTCCCGCTCCGCGCGCGGCGGACGGGGCCGGCCGTGCCGCGCGGTGCCGATGGGCGGCGACCCGGCCGTACCGATACACAACCGACGGACAACCGACTGCTCACCGGTACAGGATCAACATGAGTCCGACGTACCCGGCTGCGAGGGTGCCGTGGCCGCTTCCGGCCGCTCCGTACGTTGTCCCCGGCACCGAGAGACCTCCACATGCGCACCCTCACCACCGAACTGGTCACCGACCCGTACATCAGCGACCGGCTGGAGGAAGAGGCGTTCGCCGGCCTGCTGGACGACGCCGGGCCGGCCGGAGCAGATGGCGGGACGGGGGACGACGGCACGGAGTACGACGACACGGGAGCGGTGTGCCCGGCCGGGTACGCCCGCCGGGTCCTGGCCACCGCCATCGCCCGCGACGAGGCGACCGGCGGCCTGTTCGCCTGGGCGGAGCTGGTCGTCCACGGCACCGACCACGAGATCCAGTGGACGCCGGCCGCCCGTGAGGCGGAGCTCCTCCGGGGCGGCAACCCGCCGTCGGCCGACGAGGAGGAGTACGCGGCGGTGCTGGCGCTCACCGGCGACCTCGTCGCCTTCGCCCGTGCGGCGGGGGTGCCCGGCGTGTCCTGGACGGACGACCACGGAGACATCGCCGGGCGACTGGCCGCGGCGTACGGGGCGACCCGTTCGCCGTACAGCACGTGCTGGAGCGCCGACCTCGCCCACGCGCTGCCCGGCCGGGTACGGCCCGGGACGCACACCCACCCGGCGGCCCGGCCCCTGACGCGGGAGCGGCTGACGGCGTACACGGACCTCTTCCACGCCGACGCCGAGCTGGGCGACGGCCGCTGGCAGCCCACCGCCGTGGAGGACTGGCTGGACGGCCGCGTGGTGGTCGAACTCCTCGACGGGCAGGGCGCGTTGTCCGCCCTCCTCGCCGCCGACATCCTCAGCGAGGAGGAGGCCGGGCTGCCCAAGGTGGTCCACGCGGGCGTCGACCCGGAGCACCTCGCGGGCGCGTTCGTACGACTGGCGGAGGAGATCCGCGCGGCCCACCCCACCGTGACGACCCTCTTCGTCATCGAGCGGAACGACCGGGCGGTCGCCGGGGCGGCCACCCTGGCGGCCTTCACCGACACCCACCACAGCTACCGGTACGAACTCGCGCTGAGCTGACCGGCACGGGACAGGCCCCCGCACCGGACCGCCGGGTCATCGAGCCGCCGGCGTGCGGACCGGGGACGAGGTGCGGGTGGGCAGCGCGGGCGGCGCTGCGGCGACAACCGATGGCTACCGAACAGTAGATGGAATGCCTCCCTCCGTACATTCTGGGACGCGAGCATGCCAAAGCCCTGTGCGGGCAGGCCGGGACGGGCTCGTTCGCGAGCCGGTCATCGCTGAAGGAGGACACCCCCCATGAACGTACGGCGTTGGAGAACACGTGCCGCGACCACCGTCGCCGCCACAGCCGTCATCACCACGGCCATGTCGGCCACGACCGCCAGCGGCGCCGCGAGCACGGCACCGGTCCAGACGCGGATCGAGGCGGGGGCGTACGCCACTGCCGCCGCACGGCAGCAGGCGGGTTCCGCGGCCCTCGCCGGTGTCGACTACCGCACCTGGCAGCGCGATGTGGCGGCCGTCATCGGCACCGCCCGGCCCTACATCGAGCAGCGCACCTCGGCCGCCCCCTCCGGGCGGAAGCTCGCCATCGTCCTCGACATCGACAACACCTCGCTGGAGACGGACTTCCACTTCTTCTGGGAGTACCCGACCCCGGCCGTCAAGCCCGTGCTCGACCTCGCCCGCTACGCGCACTCCCGCGGCGTGGACGTCTTCTTCGTCACCGCGCGTCCGGGCATCGTCCAGGCTCCCACCGCCCACAATTTGCGGGCGGTCGGCTATCCCGTCACCGGCCTGTACGTGCGGGACCTGCCGGACCTGTTCGAGGAGGTGAGCCGCTACAAGACGGAGAAGCGCGGTGAGATAGAGGCGATGGGCTACACCGTCATCGCCAACATCGGCAACCGGCCCACCGACCTGGTGGGAGGCCACGCCGAGAAGACCTTCAAGCTGCCCGACTACGACGGCCGGCTGTCCTGACGTGATGTGCCGGGCCGGTGCCCGGGTGGCCGCCGATGGCGCCGCCCCGGCACCGGCCCCTCGCTGCTCCCGCGCCCCGGCACCGGACCCGGCCGGGCGATCCACCTCCCCAGCGGGTGTGACGCAAGCCCTCACCGGTACAACGACCGCGCCGTTCCGCGCAGTTGTCACCCCTCCGGCGGCTGTAAGAGTCCTGCCATGTCCCGATCAGCCAAGACCGCCCTTCACCCGTCCTCCGTCACCGCGGACCATCTCGACCGTGCCGTGCGGCTCGCTGTGGCCGTCCTCCGTGAGGCGCCCGCGACGGCGTGGAGCGCCAAGGCGGGTTCGCTGGAAGGGGACTGCTGGGAGACCGTCGAACACCTCAGTGACGACCTGTTCACCTATGCCACCCAACTCGCGCCCGCGTCGCTCCCGTTGGACGACCGGATCCCGTTCGTGTGCGAGAGCCGGCGGCCGGGCGGCCCGGTGAACGCCGTGCACGCGGACCGGGCGGCCGGACCCGCCGGACTGTTGCGGGCGCTCGAGGCGAGCGGCGCGCTGCTGGTCGCGATGGTGCGGACGACGCCGCCTCAGGTCCGTGCCCACCACAGCTTCGGGGCGTCGGATCCCGAGGGTTTCGCCGCGATGGGGATCGTGGAGACGCTGGTGCACACACATGACCTGGCGGACGGTCTCGGGCTTGCCTGGAACCCGCCCGCCGATGTGTGCGCGGGCGCTCACGAGGCTGTTCCCGAACGCTCCGACGGGAACGGACCCCTGGCCCACCCTGCTGTGGGCGACGGGCCGCGCCGAACCGCCCGGTCACCCCCGTCCGGCCACGTGGCGCTGGGACGGGACGCCCCGGCCGTAGGTCCGGGTGCTCCCGCCGCGAGTCGTGCGTCCCGCCCCTCGCACCGCCGGCCCGGCGGACCTTCCCGCTCGCGGCGCTAGCCGGCGAGCAGGCCCAGCCGGTGGAGCTGGAACACGACCACACCGGCGACACAGCCCGGCACCAGCCACCGAAGGCGGCGGGGGCAGCGCCCCCGCCGCCGGGTACTCCGGCCGGTTTTCGCCGGTCGCCCCGCCCGGCGCCGGAAACGGCCGGCGCCCTTGTCCGGCCGGGGCACGCGCGGTGTCGCGTCGGCGGCGGCCTCGGCCAGCAGGCGGCGGCAGGCCGTGGCGAGTGCCGCGGTCCCCATGGACAGCGGTACGACCACCTCGGAACGCGCCGGAGCCGTGGTACCGCCCTCCAGGATGCGGCCGGCCCGCACCAGGATCTCGTCCCGGCCGCCCGCGGGGGCGAGGCTGATCCACCGGCGTACATGCTCGCCCCGGATCACCACACCCCCGGACCGCTCCCGGTACACCGTGTGTTCCCGCCACAGGTGTGCGGCCAATTCGCCGGCCCGCTCCCTGAGTTGGACGCTCACGCCCGCCCCCTCCGCCGTACTCCGCCCCGATGGAGCACAGCACTCTACGTCAGGGACACACCAACGCCGTCGCCGGGCCCCGCTCCCCCGGGTCCGCCGTCAGACGGGGCGCGGCAGCTCGTGCAGGCGGACCTCGGTCAACCGGCCACCGGAGACCACCGCGGTCATGTAGGAGCAGAACGGCTGGCGCCTGCGGTCGGTCGGCGAGCCGGGGTTGAGCAGCCGCAACCCGCCGGGGGCCTCGCTGTCCCAGGGGATGTGGCTGTGCCCGAACACCAGGACGTCGAGGTCCGGGAAGCGCGCCGCGCACCGTGCCTCACGCCCCTGCGCCGGGCCGGTCTCGTGGACGACTCCGAGCCGCACACCCGCCAGCTCGGCCCGCGCCACCTCGGGCAGCCGCGCGCGCAGGTCGGGCCCGTCGTTGTTGCCGTACACGGCCAGCAGCCGTTCGGCGCGGCTCTCCAGCAGGTCGAGGGTGGCGGTGTCCACCCAGTCCCCGGCGTGCACCACCACGTCGGCCAGCTCGATCTCCGCCAGGAGCCGGGCCGGGAGGTGCCTGGCGCGCTTGGGTACGTGGGTGTCGGTCGTCAGCAGCAGTCGCACGACCAGCCAGCGTACGGGTTCCGCCCGCTCAGCGGTGGTAGTGCGGCGTCGCCAGGCTCAGCCGCGACCGCCACGAGCCGGACGGCGGGTGCGCCCGCCACCGGCGGTCCCAGTCCGCCCTCCGCGTGTCCCGGTCCGACCCCTGCGGGGGCTGGGCCGCGGCCCGGGAGGCGAGGGCGGTCAGGACGGCGGTCAGGGCCGCCACCTCGGCGGCGTTCGGACGGCCGTGGACGATGCGCAGGTGGTGGGGCATTGGCTCATCGTCGGCCGGGCGGGCCGGTGGGGCACGCCGGGCCGCCCGGCCGGGTGAACAGGAGCCCGGGCGGCCCGGAGCGGGGGCCCGGGTGCGGGTCCGGCCGGCTCGGCGACCCGGCGGCACGGCAGCGCGGCGGCCCGCCGCCCCCGACTGCCCGCCGACTCCGGCGGCTCCGGCGCGAGGGCCGGCCGGACGGGGGCGCGCCCGGGCGACGGGACCGCCGGCCGGACGGCGAACCCGCTCCGGACGGGTGAGCCGTCCGCGGCGGGCCGGCGACGCCGTCCTGCGCTCGTGTCCCTTGGCCTCTGCCGGGTCCGGGCGGCGCCGGCGGCGGGAGTGCGGGGTGCGCTCGGCGCGCGGGGTGGTGGTGGGTGGGGTGATCCTGCGTTCAGGACCGATGAAAGGGCTGGACGTCATGGCCACGTTGTGCAGACCGGCGGTGT